>JAHINZ010000309.1 GCA_018895795.1 Alphaproteobacteria bacterium | reverse complement strand
GTTCCTGACCGACAAGATCCAGGTGCCGCAGATCCAATGCGGCATCACCTATACGACCGCCGCCACTCACCAGATCATCGCCGACCGCCTGGGCGAATCCGCCGTCTACGGCGGCCGCGCCACGGGGATTGGCCCGCGCTATTGCCCGTCGATCGAGGACAAGGTCGTCCGTTTCGCTGACAAGACCAGCCACCAGGTGTTCCTGGAGCCTGAAGGTCTGGACGACACCACGGTCTATCCGAACGGCATCTCGACCTCGGTCTCGGAAGAGACCCAGCTGCTGTTCCTGCGGACGATCCCGGGTCTCGAAAACGTCGAGGTCAAACGCTACGGCTACGCCATCGAATATGACTACGTGGATCCGCGTGAGCTCTATCCGACCCTCGAGACCAAGCGCCTGCCGGGCCTGTATCTGGCCGGCCAGATCAACGGCACCACGGGCTATGAGGAGGCCGGGGCCCAGGGTCTGGTCGCGGGCCTCAATGCCGCGCTGGCCGTTCAGGGCCGGGAGCCGGCCGTTTTCGCGCGCGACGAGGCCTATATCGGCGTGATGATCGACGACCTGGTCACCCGTGGCGTCACCGAGCCCTATCGGATGTTCACCAGCCGGGCGGAGTTCCGCCTCACCCTGCGCGCCGACAATGCCGACCAGAGGCTGACCGATCGCGGCGTCGCCCTGGGCGTCGTGGGCGCCGCTCGCGCCGAGGCCTGGTCCGGCAAGAAGGCTCAGCTTGAAGCGGCCCGCGCCTTCGCCCGCTCGGTCAGTCTGACCCCGCCCGAGGCGATCCGGGCCGGCTTCAAGGTCAATGCCGACGGCCAGCGCCGTGACGTGTTCGCCATGCTGGCCTATCCGGACGTGACCCTCGACGATCTGGCCCGCGTCTGGCCCGAGGTTTCCACGTGGAACATCATGGTCCGCGAGCAGATCGAGATCGAGGCGGCCTATGCCGGTTATCTCGATCGCCAGCGCGCCGACGCCGAATCCTTCCGCCGGGAAGAAGACCTGCGCCTGCCGGCCGATCTCGACTACCGGGCCGTCGGCAGCCTCTCCAACGAGGTTCGCGAGAAGCTGGCGCGGGTCAAGCCTCTGACCCTTGGACAGGCGGCCCGTATCGAGGGCGTCACGCCGGGGGCTCTGAGCGCCTTGCTAGCCCACGTGCGACGCCATGCAGCCTGATCCCATGACCCTTGAAGCTCCCACGGAAGCCGTGTCCGAACCCTTGCTTGACGCGGCCGGCTATCAGGCCCTGACCGGCGTGACGGACAGCCAGTTGGCGGATCTGGTCCGGTTCCAGGTGCTGTTGGCCGAATGGAACGCGGTGATGAACCTGGTCGGTCCGGCCACCATCGCCACCTACTGGACTCGCCACGTGCTGGACAGTTCGCAGCTTCTGGCCCTGGCGCCGGAGGCCAAGACCTGGGCCGACCTGGGCGCCGGCGCCGGTCTGCCCGGGGTGGTGCTGGCCATACTGTTGAAAGACACACCGGGCGCGAAGGTCCATCTGGTCGAGAGCATGGCCAAGCGCTGTCGTTTTCTGTCCGAGGCCTGCGCGGCCCTCGACCTTCCCGCCCAGGTCCACAACGTCCGGGCTGAGGAGCTCGACCTCAGGGTCGACGTCGTCACCGCCCGGGCCTGCGCGCCGATGACCAAGCTGTTCGGTTTCGCCGAGCCCTATCTGCGCCGCGGCGCTCTCGGCCTGTTCCTGAAGGGACAGGATGTCGCGGCGGAGCTTTCCGAGGCCGAGAAGGCCTGGAAATTCGACGCCGAGTTGCGACCGAGCCAAAGCGACCCTCGCGGTCGGATTGTTCAAGTAAAGAGGCTGTACCGTGTCCGTTAAGTCCTCCCAGCCGCTCCGCGTTTTCGCCGTCGCCAACCAGAAGGGCGGCGTGGGCAAAACCACGACCGCCATCAATCTGGGCACCGCCCTGGCCGCCTGCGGCGAGCGCGTGCTGCTGATCGACGCCGATCCTCAGGGCAACTGCTCGACTGGCCTGGGCATCACCCGTCAACAACGGCGGACCACGCTCTATGACGTTCTGATGGGCGAGGCTCCGGTGGTTGACGCCGCCGTGGCCACCAGCCTGCCGGGTCTGGACGTCGTCCCCGCTGACGCCGATTTGTCCGGGGTCGAGCTGGAGCTGGGCCAGACCGCGCGCCGGTCATACCGCCTGCGTGACGCCCTGGAGCCTCTGCGCGCCGGCGGACCCTACACCTATGTGCTGATCGACTGTCCGCCGTCGCTGAACGTCCTGACCGTCAACGCCATGACCGCCGCCGACGCGGTGTTCGTGCCGCTGCAGTGCGAGTTTTTCGCCCTGGAAGGCCTGACCCAGCTGATCCGCACGATCGAGCGGGTGCGCGGCAGCCTCAATCCGAACCTGGAGATCCAGGGCGTCGTGCTGACCATGTACGACAAGCGCAACAGCCTGTCCGAGCAGGTGGCCAAGGATGTCCGCGCCCACTTCGGCGACAAGGTCTATGACGCGGTGATCCCCCGGAATGTCCGGGTGTCCGAAGCGCCGTCGTTCGGCAAGCCGGTCTTGCTGTACGACCTGAAATGCGCGGGCAGCCAAGCCTATCTGAAGCTGGCGCGCGAGGTGCTCAGTCGCGAGCGCACCCGCCAGGCTCAGGCCGCCTGAGACCGGTTGCCTGGCCGAACCGATAATCGAAATTTGTTGTGATGGAGTCCGCCATGGTGGGAGAGCCGGGTATGGCCGAAGGGCGTAGGGGTTTGGGACGCGGTCTGTCCGCGCTCTTGGGCGAGGTGGAGTCGGCGCCGGTCCAGGCGCCGGGGGAACGTCTTGGCGGAGCCAACGAGGCGCCGATCGAGCTCCTGCGCCGTAACCCCGACCAGCCGCGCCGGACGTTCCGCGAGGACGATCTTGTCGAACTGTCCAATTCGATCCGCGAAAAGGGCATCCTGCAGCCGATCCTGGTGCGGCCCGCGCCGGGGGCGGCGGGCGAATACCAGATCGTCGCCGGTGAGCGTCGTTGGCGCGCCGCCCAGCGCGCCGGCCTGCGCAGCGTACCGATCCTGGTCCGCGATCTGGATGACTTGGCCGTCCTTGAGATCGGCATCATCGAGAACGTCCAGCGCTCGGACCTCAACATCCTAGAGGAGGCGCTCTCCTACCGGATCCTGATGGACAAGTTCGAGCGCACCCAGGAAAACATCGCTCAGACCATCGGCAAGAGCCGCAGCCACGTGGCCAACACCCTGCGTCTTCTGGCCCTACCGGATGAAGTTCAGGCGCATTTGGTCAGCGGCGAGCTGACCGCCGGCCATGCCCGCGCCATCGCCGCCGCCGAGGATCCCGCCCACCTGGCGCGCGAGATCATCGAACGGGGTCTTTCGGTTCGCGACACCGAAGCCCTGGCCCGCAAGACGCCGGATGCGCGCTCGGCCAAGAAAAAGGGCGGCCGCCCGCCGCGGGTGAAGGACACCGACACCCAGGCGCTGGAATCCGACCTGTCCTCCGTGCTGGGTCTCGAGGTGGTCATCGACCATCGCGACGGCGCCGGCGCCCTGACCATCAACTATGCGACGCTCGAGCAGCTTGACGATCTCTGCAACCGACTGACGCGTGGGGTCGGATAGGACGCACGCAATGCGATCTCAAAAGGTGTGAAACCACGCTTTTCGAGAGGCCTCTGTCGCGCACGGAGCGGCGCCTTTCCGTACGGGGGGAGGCGTCGTTTTCGTGAGACGAGGTCGTTTTTCGATATTTTCGCCGCAAAGCCCTGTTCCATAAGGCTTTCCCGCAAGTCATCCACAGACGCGCAAACGACCGATTTTTGCGGGTTTTGGGCCTAGAGCCCCAGTCGGCGGGCGCGACCGGCGATCATCAGTGCCAGACGCTCGGAAATCAGTTGATCGGGTGATCCGGAGGTCTTGCAGGCCTGGTCAGCCTTGAGGATCTCGCCTTGGATCTCGAGCAGCAGTTCCAGGGTCCAGGTGCGGGCCTGGCGCAGGAACTCGCGCTCCTGTTTCCAGAACACGCCCGAGGCCTTGGCGGCGGCGGCGAGGTCGACGCCGTTCTTGTGCAGGGTCAGGGTGCGGCGCAGCCGACCCAGATGATAGCCCATGGCCCGTACGGCGGCCGGCCCGCCTTCGCCTTCGGCGGCGGCGCGTCGCAGGCCGGCCTGGGCTGGCCCCAGGCGACCGCCGAAGGCGTCGACGGCGGCGTCGCTGAGCGAGGCCTCGGGCTCGACGCCCAGAAAGTCTGTCAGGTCGGCGGCCGTGGCGTTGACGCCGCTGCCTGGGCCCAGGAACAAGGCCAGGCGCTCGATCTCCATGCGCGCCACGCCGCGCTCCTTGGGCAAGCGTGAAACAAACAGATCCAGGGCCTCGCTGTTGAGGCTGACCTTATCCCGGGCGAGGGTCTCACGCGCCAGACGCGCCATGTCGCCGGCCTCGTCCTCGTAACAGGGGATGACGGCGCAGCCCGTGGCCTTTTCGCCGGCCTTGCGCAGGGCGGAGTCGCGCCCCAGGGCGCCGGCCTCGACGATGAACAGCGCGTCGGGATTGAGTTCGCCGGCGGCGTGGCGGACGAGCGCCTCGGCCGACGCCTTGTCGGGGCCGGCCTTTTCTCCGGTCAGACGCAGGCGCACCAGGCGGCGGCCGCCCATCATCGACAGGGCCGAAAGCTCTTCCTCCAACTTGCCGGGGCTGGACTCGACGTCGCTCTCGGTCAACTGGGCGGTGTCGAACGGATCATCGGGGCGCGCGAACAACCGCTTGGCCAACTGGTCGGCGCGGTCGCGCACCACGCCGCGATCGCGGCCGTAGATCACAACCGCCCTGATGTCCGGGGCGGGGTCCTTCAGGAAGCGTTCGACGTCCGGCCGCTTGGACAGGATCATGGCGCGGCAGCGGGGCCCTTGGCCTTGGCCGCCATCCAGGCCGCGAGGTCCAGCTGGATCTTGCGGGCCACCTCGGTCGCGGCGCGTTCCTGGCCGTCGTTCTGGGCGGCGATCGCGGCATAGGGCTGGTCGGCGGAATCGTAGGTCACCGCCGTCTCGGCCTGACCCTTGCGGATCTCGGCGCCCGTCTTGGCGTCGCCCAGTCGCCACTTGACGGTCATCCGCAGCTCATAGCGGTTGGCGATGTTGTCGATCCGCACGCCCCGCGCATAGCGCTTCTCGTCGACCGCCAGGGTCAGGCGATAGGCCGGAGGGGCGTCGCCGCGGTAAACAAAGGCGTCGTCCAGCTGCTCGCGCAGCAGGAAGCCGGCGCGGCCGTCTGGCGCGATGGTCTGGATCGAGGCCAGGCCGGGCGTGACGCCGGGTGTCGCATAAAGCGGCGTGAAGCCGCAGGCCGAGGCCGCGACAGCGACAAGGGCGAAGGCGCCGGCCTGAAAAAAACATTTCATCGATCAGTTGGCCACGATGTTGACGATACGGTCCTTGACCACGATCACCTTGCGGACCGTGACCCCTTCAAGGTGGGCCAGAACGGCCGGATCGGCTAGCGCGATCTTCTCGACCTCCGCCTCGGCCAGACCGGCCTTGACCTTGATCTCGCCGCGACGCTTGCCGTTGATCTGGATCGGCAGCACCCGCTCGTCATCCGCGGCCAGGGCCGCGTCGGCCTTGGGCCAGGGCGCATCGACCGCCAGGCCTTCGCCGCCCAGCGACGCCCAGGCCTCTTCGGCCAGGTGGGGCGTAAACGGCGCCACCAGCCGGGCCAGGATCGACAGGGCCTCGGCGCGGGCCGCCAGGACGGCGGCGGACGCCCCTTCAGCCGGGGCGGCCTTCAGGGCGTTGAGGAACTCATACAGGCGCGCCACGCCGCTGTTGAAACGGAAGCCCTCGATGCTTTCGGTGACGAAGCCGATCAGCTTGTGGGCCGACTTGCGCAGGGCCAGGGCCGCTTCATCCGAAGCATCATGGGCGAAGTCGCCGGTCGGCTGGCTGTCGAACTCGTTCCACAGCCGGTGGGTGAAGCGCCAGGAGCCCTCGACGCCGGAATTGGTCCACTGCACGTCGCGCTCGGGCGGGCTGTCGCTCATCACGAACAGGCGCGCGGCGTCGACGCCATAGGCCTCGAAAATATCCTCGGGCGCGACGACGTTCTTCTTGGACTTCGACATCTTCTCGATGTCGCCAATGGCGATCGGCTCGCCGGTCGTGGCGTGTCTGGCGCTGCGGTTGGCGCCCTCGGTGGTGATCACCACATCGGCCGGCTCCACCCAGTCACCGGCCACGTTTTTGTAGGCCTCGTGGGTGACCATGCCCTGGGTGAACAGACCCGCGAACGGCTCTTCCACCGACAGCAGGCCCTCGTCCTTCAAGGCCCGGGTGATGAAGCGGGCATAGAGCAGGTGCAGGATCGCGTGTTCCACGCCGCCGATATACTGGTCCACCGGCATCCAGTGGTCGGCGGCCGCCTTGTCCACGGGCTCGGCGGCGTCGGGATTGGCGAAGCGCGCGAAGTACCACGAGCTGTCCATGAAGGTGTCGAGGGTGTCGGTCTCGCGCTCGGCGGCGGCGCCGCAGGCGGGGCAGGTAGTGGTTTTCCAGGTCGGATGACGCACCAGCGGGTTGCCCGGCTTGTCGGCCTCGAAGGTGACGTCCTCGGGCAGCACGACCGGCAGCTGATCTTCCGGCACGGGAACCGGGCCGCAGGACGGGCAATGGATGATCGGGATCGGGCAACCCCAGTAGCGCTGGCGGCTGACACCCCAGTCCCGCAGGCGATAGACCGTCGCGCCTTCGCCCTGGTTCAGGGCCTCGATGCGCGACACCACCTCGGATTTGGCGGACTCGATGTCCATACCGTCCAGGAATCGTGACTGATAGATCGCCCCGGGGCCGACATAGGCCTCCTTGCCGATCTTGAAGCTCGCGGGATCCTCGCCGGGCGGCAGCACCACCGGCAGCACCGGCAGGTCGTATTTGCGGGCGAAGTCCAGGTCGCGCTGATCATGGGCCGGGCAAGCGAAGATGGCGCCGGTCCCGTAGTCCATCAGGATGAAGTTGGCGATCCAAACGGGCAGGATGATCGTGGGATCCAGCGGATGGGCCACGCGCAGGCCCGTGTCGCGGCCCAGCTTTTCGGCGCCCTCGATATCGGCTTCCGAGGTGCCGCCCCTGCGGCATTCGGCGATGAAGGCCTGCAGGTCAGGGTTCTCGACCGCCAGCTGTTCAGCCAACGGATGCTCGGGCGCGATGCCCACGAAACTGGCTCCAAACAGGGTGTCGGGGCGGGTCGTATAGACCTCCAGGCCCTCGGCGTGGCCGTCCGGCGCCTCGCCCCCATTGGAATTGTTGGCGAACTTGAAGGTGAAGCGCAGGCCCTTGGACCGGCCGATCCAGTTCTCCTGCATGATCCGGACCTTTTCGGGCCAGCGATCCAGGGTCTTCAGACCGTCGATCAGGGCGTCGGCATAGTCGGTGATGCGCAGAAACCACTGGGTCAGTTTGCGCTTCTCGACCGGCGCGCCCGAGCGCCAGCCCTTGCCGTCGATGACCTGCTCATTGGCCAGGACGGTCATGTCCACCGGGTCCCAGTTGACCGAGGCCTCCTTGCGATAGACCAGGCCGCGTTTCAGCAGCTTCAGGAACCAGGACTGCTGCTTGCCGTAATATTCGGGGTCGCAGGTGGCGAACTCGCGCGACCAGTCGATCGACAGGCCCAGGGCCTTCAGTTGCTCGCGCATCGCGGCGATATTGTCGTAGGTCCAGCCCTTGGGGTGGACGCCGCGCTCCATGGCGGCGTTCTCGGCCGGCATGCCGAAGGCGTCCCAGCCCATCGGGTGCAGCACCGAGAAGCCCTGGGCGCGCTTGTAGCGGGCCACGACATCGCCCATGGCGTAGTTGCGCACATGGCCCATGTGGATGCGTCCCGACGGATAGGGGAACATCTCGAGCACATAATATTTCGGCCGCGCATCCGAGATGTCCGCCGTCTTGAAGACGTCGGCCTGGGCCCAGGCGTTGCGCCATTTGGGCTCGGTGTCTTTGGGATTGTAGCGGGCCATGGAAACCAGTGTCTTGATAGGCGGAAACGCCCCGGTGGGCGCGTCCGCGACAAGCTAAGCGGGTTCACGGCCGGAGCGTGCTGGAAAAAGCGACGATCCGGGTCTTCGCCGGCTGGCGGCGAAGACCCGTCGGGGCGTTAGCCCTTGATGTTGGAAAGTCGAAGCTGACGCGCGCGGGTCAGGATCGCGTTCTCGATGTCGGTGGCCGTCTGGTCAGCGGTCGGCGTATCGGTCCAGGCGCCGCCGGCGTCCTTGACCTGCTTGAACACGGTGACGTTAAGACCATCGGCGCGCAGGCGGGTGTCCAGGATGTAGATGGTCGCCTTGAAGCGCTCATCGGGCTTTTCCGGGTTCACATACCAGTCCGTGAGGATCACGCCGCCGTAAGGATCGGCCGAAGCCAGGGGCATGAAGGCCACGGTGTCGAGCGACGCGCGCCACAGATAGCCGTTGACCCCGATCGAACCTTCGCTCTCGGGAGCCGCTTTGCCCTTGCCCAGGCCCAGCAGATGGAAGCCGCTGTCTTCCTGGTTGGTGAAAGTCTTGGGCCCCTTGGTGCTGCCGCAGGCGGACACGCCCAGAACCGACAGCGCCAGTACGCCAGCGGCGACGCCGCGCAACACCGACCCACGTTCAAACGCCATAGTACCTCGCTCCAATATCTCGCCGGCGCGGTCGCGCACTCGGGCGCGCCCCCGCAGCCGGTGCCGGTCTATAGCATGGCGGCGCTGGCTCAAAACAGGAATCACGTGACCTGTCCGCCACAGGCGGAGTCTTAATCGCGGCGATCGCGGTATCCTGCGACCAAACGCCGGTTGACCGCGTTGAGGTCAGGCCTTTAATCGATTTCTAAGGCGCGCGTTCTTACAGTCGGATGCGTAGAGTTTGGGACAGGTGACGAGTAGCGATGGTCGCGACACGTTTCATTACGGCAAGTGCTGCGGCGTTGATCCTGACGGGATCGGCGACGATGGCCCATGCCCAGCTCAAGACTCGCTCGCCGACCCCGGATTTCACCGTCAAGAACGACTTCACCAGCACCTCCAAAGGCGTGTTCTCGCCGCAAGCCGGCAAGAAGACCCTGCAGTGGGACGCCAGCAAGGGTCGGTGGGGTCTCAAGCTCGACCTTGACCAGCCCTTTGGCCGCGAAATGGAACTGAAGGACGTTGAGGCCGGCGCCTATTTCAAGGTCACGCCGTCCCTCCGCGTCGGCGGCGCCGTCGCCTTGGGCGACACCAACCCCGCCCTGGCCGCCCGCAAGGCCGAGCCGGTCGAGCCCGCGCCGCGTGTTCGCCTGGAAACCGCCTTCAAGTTCTAGAGCGCTAGCGCCTCGACGGCCGCGAGGCCGACGACCCCCGTATTTTCCAGCTGTCTTGCCGTAGCGGCCCGGATTCCGCCTAGGGCGTAGACCGGCCTGTCCGTCAGCGCGACCAGGGCGCGCAGACCCTCCACGCCCAGCGGCGTCCCGGCCGACGGGCTGTTGCTCTCGAAAATCGGCGAGACCACCAGCGCGTCTACAGCCAGCGCGCCGCCGGCCAGCACCGCATCGCGATCATGGGCGGCCAGGGTGATCAGACCGTTCGGCTTTTTCACGCGCCAGGCCGCGGCTGTGTCCCGCAGCCTTTCGGGTAGGTGCACGCCGTCCGCGCCGACGGCTTGGGCCAGCTCGAAATCGGCGCCGACCAGCAGGATCAGGCCCCTGGCATCGGCGATCGCCCGCAGGCGCAGGCCCCGTTCGCGGGCGGCGGCGGCGCCAAAGGCGCGAAACACCACGCCCGCGCCGCGCGGCAGGCGCTGCGCCACCGCCTCCGGCTCGGCGATCCGCGCGGGGTCGGTGAAGAAAAACAGCGACGGCAGACGGATTCCGCGCGCCGTCCTTGGCGCAAAGGACGCGGCTGTCCTAGACAGGACCTCCAATTCATCAACCGCGCTCAAGCGATCCCCCTCATGTCCCACGCCCTCGCCTCCATCCGGTCCCGCATCGCCGCCGCCGAGACGACGGCGGGTCGCGCGGCGGGTTCGGTTACGCTGGTGGCGGTGTCCAAGACCCAGCCCTGGGACCATATCGCCCCGGTTCTGGCCGCTGGCCAGCGTGTGTTCGGTGAAAATCGCGTCCAGGAGGCGATGGAGCGCTGGACGCCGCATCGCCAGGACGTCGAGCTTCACCTGATCGGGCCCCTGCAAACCAACAAGGTCCGCGACGCGGTGGCGTTCTTTGATGTCATCGAGACTGTCGATCGCGAGAAGCTGGCCCGGGCGCTGGCGGGCGAGATCGCGCGGCAGGGCAAGGCGCCGCGGCTATACATCCAGGTCAATATCGGCGAGGAGCCGCAGAAGGCCGGGATCGCGCCCGCGGAGGCCGACGGCTTCATCGCTCTCTGTCGTGATCAACTGGGCCTGGCCCTCGAGGGCCTGATGTGTATCCCGCCGGCTGACGACGACCCCGCGCCCCATTTCGCGCGACTCCGCGCCATCGCCGACCGCAACGGCTTGGCGAAGCTGTCGATGGGCATGAGCGATGATTTCGAGATCGCTGTGCGAGAGGGCGCGACTTCGGTGCGTGTGGGGTCGGCGATCTTCGGGTCCAGGACCTATCCGCCGGCCTAGAGCTCGGTCCTGACTGCGTCAGGCCGGAGCTCCAGGTATTTGTTTTGACGTATTTTCTTCACGCGAACCGGAATCCACTTCGCTCGAAAATACTCTAGTCGACGCTGATCTCGATCGCATCGCCCGGCTTGGCGATCGCCAGCAAGGCCTCGAGGTCTTTCCGCGCCAGCGCTACACAGCCCTCGGTGCCGGGATAGCCGTCCCGCGCCAGGTGCAGGAAGATCGCCGAACCGAGGCCCGGAACCGGCGGATCGTCATTGTGAGCCAGCACGCCGACCAGGTCATAGACCGCGTCGTCGCGCCACATCCGTTCGGCGCTGACGCGATGGGGCAGTTTGACGGACTGATTATAGGCGGGATCGTCCGGCGCGTCGCACCAGCCGTCGTCGGGCGCCATCGGCTTGATCGCCAGGGCGGTGGTGGGACCGTCGGGATAGACATCCGGCCGATACAGCACCTGGCGGATCGTCCACACCCCCACAGGGCTGCGATTGTCGCCCTCGCGCTTGGCGTCGGCGGGGATGACGCCGGCCTTGCCCAGGGCGCACCGAACGCGGCGCCCGTTGAGGTCTATATGGCCGTCCGGCCGGGCCCTGAAGATCATCGACGGCTTCTCTGCTCGCAAGGCTTGGCGCCAGGGCCCGCAGCGGTGCATGTTCCGCCCCATGACGCAACGCAAGACCCTTCTGCTCATCGATGACGACGACGACCTGCGCGGGGCTCTGGCCGAGCAACTCGCCCTCCATGAGGAGTTCGCGGTCGCCGAGGCCGCGACAGCCGCCGAAGGCGTGCGCATGGCGCGCGAGATCAAGCCGGACCTGATCCTGCTCGATGTCGACCTGCCCGACATGGACGGCCGCGAAGCCTGCCGGTTGATGCGCAAGAACGGCGTGATGGCCCCGGTGATCATGCTGACGGCGGCGGCCAGCGATTCCGACGCCATACTGGGCCTGGAATCGGGGGCCAATGACTATGTGACCAAGCCTTTCCGTTTCGGCGTGCTGCTGGCCCGCATCCGCGCCCAGCTGCGCAGCTACGAGGCGTCGGAAGACGCCCTCTTCCGCATCGGTCCTTATGAATTCCGTCCGTCGGCCAAGCTGCTGGTCGATGAAAAGCAGAAAAAGGTGCGGTTGACCGAGAAGGAAACCAATATTCTCAAATACCTCTATCGCGCCGGCTCCAAGCCAGTGTCGCGCGAGGAACTGCTGACCGAGGTCTGGGGCTACAACGCCGGCGTCACCACCCACACGTTGGAAACCCACGTCTATCGACTGCGTCAGAAGATCGAACCCGATCCGGCCGCGGCCAAGATCCTGATCACCGAGATGGGCGGCTATCGCCTGCAGCCCTGATCCAAAAGAAAAACCCCGGCCGCATCGCTGCGCCGGGGTTTCTCAAATCTGGCAGATCGATCGAACGCTCTAGGCGTTGCCGATCACCACGCCTTCGGCCTGCGCCTTGCGCGAGGCATAGACCCCGGCGAAGTCGATCGGGTCGATCAGGAAGGGCGGGAAGCCGCCTTCGCTGGTGATGTCGGCGATCACCCGGCGGGCGAACGGGAACAGGAAGCGCGGGCATTCGATCAGAAGAACCGGCTCGAGATCGGCTTCCGGCACGCCGGCGATGTGGAACAGGCCGCCATAGACGACCTCCACATGGAAGACCGGCTGTTCGTCGCGCGTGGCGCGGGCCGACAGCTTCAGGTCCACCTCGAACAGGCCGTCGGGACGGCCCCGGGCGTTCATCTCGACGCCCATGTCGATGGCGGGCTGGGCGGCACCCGAACGCAGGCTGTCGGGGGCGTGAGGGCTCTCGAACGAGAAATCACGAATGAACTGAGCCATGATGCGGATGCCCGATTGAGCGGCCGCGTTATCGTCTGCAAGCCCCTCGGGGGCGGCGGTCGTGTCGGTCATTAGGAATAATTCCGTACTCGGCGTCTTAAAAGGCCGCTAGGAGAGAGCGGCGCTGCTAACACGCGGGAAGGCCTGGCGCAACGCCAGGCGCCTGACGAGAGAGCTCGCTTGGCCTATATAGGCATGACACCCAGCGTGTCGAACCAACTACGGATACCCAAGTGTTCATTCAGATTCTCGTTCTCGCGGTCATCGCCGCCGTCGTTCTCTACCAGCTCTACGCGACGCTGGGCCGCCGGGTCGGGCGTCAGCCCGAGGACGCGACGGCCATGACCAAGACGGTTCTCGCCTCGGCCGGACCCGCCGATCCCGTGCTCAAGGAGCCCCTGGACGGGGTCGCCGCCCTTCGCGCGCGCCAGCCCGACTTCGACACCGGCCATTTCCTGAGCGGCGCCCGTCAGGCCTATGAAATGATCGTCAAGGCGTTCGCCGCCGGCGATCGCGAGACGCTGAAGCCGTTGCTGGCCACCGAGATCATGGCCAATTTCGAGACGGCGATTGCGGAACGCGAGGCCGAGGGTCGCACCGAGGTCATCGAAATCCCCACGCCGCCGCGGGTCGATCTGGAGACCGTCACCGTCGTCGGCGACACGGCCCGCGCCAGCGTGCGCATCCTGGCCGAGGTCCGCGCCCGATCGACCAGCGCCGCCGGCGAGGCGGTTGACGACCGCCGCACGGCCGAGCTGTGGACCTTCGAGCGCGATCTGAAGTCCGCCAATCCCAACTGGGCCCTGGTCCACGTCGCCGCCGCGGAGGCCTGATGTCTCGCCTTGGTCTGATCGCTGTCCTGGCCTCGCTGACCCTGGCGGCCTGCACGACCACCGCGCCGCCGATCGCGACCGGGCCGATTCCACCCCCGACCTCGCAAACCCCGCCTTCACAAATCCCTACGGGGCCGGCCCTGACCCTGGCCGCCCTGACCGGGTGGTCGGAGGAAGACCATCTGGCCGCGCTGGAAGCCTTTCGGGCCGGCTGCGGTGTCGCGCGCGACCCGGACATGGCCCGTGTCTGCCGAACGGCTCGGAACGACGGGCCGCGAGACGAGCAGGGCGCGCGTCTCTTCCTGGAGGCCAATTTCCGTCCTCAGGCCGTCGGCGATCAGGGCCTGCTGACCGCCTATTTCGCCCCGCAATATGAGGCGCGGATGTCGCGGTCGGCCGAGTTCAGCGCCCCGGTGCGCGGGATTCCCGCCGACCTGGTGTCGATCAATCTGGGCGTCTTCGATCCCACCCTCGTCGGCAAGAAGATCGTCGGGCGGATGAACGGCGGCAAGTTCGAGCCCTATCCCGACCGCGCCGCCATCGAGACCTCGCCGATCGACACGCCCCTGGCCTGGATGCGGCCCGAGGAGCTGTTTTTCCTGCAGATCCAGGGCTCCGGCGTCTTGGTCCTGCCCGATGGGCGGCGAGTGCGCGCCGCCTACGCCGCCGGCAATGGCCGGCCCTATTTCGGCGTCGCCGCGGCGATGCGTGATCGTGGCTTGCTGCCCGACAACAACACGTCCGGCGACACGATCCGGGCCTGGCTGGCCGCCAATCGCGGGCCCAAGGCCGATGAGATCATGCGGCTCAACACCAGCTACGTGTTCTTCAGGCTCAGCGAGGACGACGGCCAGGAGCCGGTGGGGTCGGCCGGCGTGCCGCTTCCGGTCGGCCGCGCCATCGCCGTCGACCCCAGCCGCCACGCCATGGGCGAACTCTACTGGCTGGACGCCACCGCGCCCAAACTGGCCGGAGCTTTTCCGGTCTATCGCAGGCTGGCCGTGGCGCTGGACGTGGGCGGGGCGATCAAGGGCGAGGTGCGGGCCGATCTCTATACCGGAAGCGGGCCTGACGCCGGGGCCGAGGCGGGGCGCGTTCGCCACGAGCTGCGGCTTTACCGCCTGATCCCGCTGCCGAAGTCCTGAGCCATGAAGCGGCCGCCGCGACCGGAAGAACTGCGCCTGTGGGGCATGGTCGCCGAGACAGTGCGGGCCCGGCCGGGCGAGAAGCCGCTGAAGCTGAGGGCCAAGGCCAAGGTTAAGCCGGTCAAGGGGCCCAAGGTCGCGGCGCCGCAGCCGACCTATCTGGCCTCGATCGCGCCGCTACGCATCGATCCGGCCGAGATCCGGCCGGCGCCAGCCAGGATCGCCAAATCGGCCCCTGAACATATCGAACCCAACCGTCGCCGCCGCCTGATCAAGGAGCATGATCCGATCGGGGCGCGGCTGGACCTGCACGGCTTCGACCAGGATCAGGCCCGCCCCGCCCTGGAAGCCTTCATCCGCCGGGCCTATCACGATCGCCATCGCGCCGTGCTGATCATCACCGGCAAGGGCAAGATCGGCTATGGCGTCTTGAAGAAGCGCACGCCCGAATGGCTGTCCGCGCCGGCCCTGCGCGAAATGATCGCCGGGGTCTCCCAGGCCGACCAGCGGCATGGGGGCGAGGGAGCGTTGTACGTGGCGCTGAAGCGGCGAGGTTAGGTCAAGACCTCGCCACGATTACAGCGCCACACTCGGCCTTGGGCGGGAGCGGCGTATGGAAATCGAGATCGCGGCCGAGGCCAAGGACAAGCGCTTCAACCGGCGTGTGGCCATCACCGTGGTGACGCTGTCGATCTTTATGGGTCTGTGCGGGGTCAAGGACGGCAATATCGTCCAGGCCATGCAGCAGGCGCAGTCCAGCGGCGTCGATAGCTGGGGTGAGTATCAGGCCACCAAGACCAAGCTGCACATCGACGAAACCGCCCTGGCCCAGACCCGCTTCCTGGGACTGGCGGGCGGCGCCCCCGCCTCGGCGGCCGTGGCCGCTGAAACGACCCGGCTCAACACCGAGATCGCCAAATACAAGACCGAGATCCCCATCCTGAAGTCCCGGGCGGAGGATTTCCAGGCGCAGTATGACGCCCTCAATGTGCATGATGATCAGTTCGACGCCGCCGACGCGCTGATCTCCATCGCGGTCTCGATCGCCGCTGTTGCGGCCCTGGTGGAGATTCCGGCCGCGCTTTGGGCATCCTGGGGATTCGGAGCCCTGGGGATCGTGATGGGCCTGGCCGGCTTCCTGGGTTGGAGCCTGCATTCGGCCTTTCTCAGCAAGATTTTGAGCTAGCCGCGTCTTCCGGCCTTTTCGGCCAACCCTGAAGTCCCCTCGCGGGCCGCCAGCTTGTCGGCCACGGCGTCGAGCGACACGTTCGAAGCCGCCAGCAGCACCAGCCAGTGATACAGCAGGTCGGCGCTTTCGCTGGCCAGCGCATCAGGCCCCTGAGCGACGGCCGCGATCACCGTCTCGACGGCTTCCTCGCCCAGCTTCTTGGCGGCTAGAGACGGGTCGGCCAGCAGCTTGGCGGTGTAGGAGGTCGACGGATCGCCTCCCTTGCGGGTCTCGATCGTCGCGGCCAGGCGCTGGAGGGTTTCGAACAACCGGCTCATGCGGCGCCCTTCAGGTCGTCGAGGCGCACGGCGATACCGGCGTCGGCCATGGCCCGCTTGGCCTCGCCGATGGAGATTTCGCCAAAGTGGAAGATCGAGGCGGCCAGCACGGCGGCGGCGTGGCCGTCGCGGGCGGCCTCAACCAGGTGTTCTGTCTTGCCGGCGCCGCCCGAGGCGATCACAGGCACCGAGACCGCGCCGGTCACCGCCTTGAGCAGGGGAATATCGTAGCCGATCTTGGCGCCGTCGCGGTCCATCGAGGTCAGCAGGATCTCGCCCGCGCCGCGCTCGACCACCTTGGCGGCCCAGTCGACGACGTCGAGGCCGGTGTCCTTGCGGCCGCCGTAGGTCCAGACGTTCCAGCCCGAGCCATCCGCGCGCTGCTTGGCGTCGATGGCCACGACCACGCATTGCGCGCCGAACGCGTCGGCGCCGGCGGCGATCAGGTCGGGGTTCTCGACGGCGGCGGTGTTGGTCGAGACCTTGTCGGCCCCGGCCAGCAGCAGGCGCCGCATGTCGGCCACCTCGCGCACGCCGCCGCCGACCGAGACCGGCATGAAACAGACCTCGGCGGTGCGGGAAATCACGTCCAGGATCAGGCCGCGGCCTTCGCTGGAGGCGGTGATGTCCAGGAACATCAGCTCGTCGGCCCCGGCCGCGTCATAGGCCCGAGCCTGTTCGACCGGATCGCCGGCGTCGCGCAGGGCCACGAAATTGACGCCCTTGACCACCCGCCCGTCCTTCACGTCGAGGCAGGGAATGATCCGGGTCTTCAGCATCAGGCGGCCGCCACCGTCAGGGCTTCGGCCGGCCGGATCGTCCCGGCATAGAGCGAGCGGCCCAGGATGGCCCCGGCGATCCGGACGCCCTTGCGGGCCTTCAGGCGTTCGATATCGGCCACGGCGGCGACGCCGCCCGAGGCGATCACCGGGATCGAGACCGCGTCGGCCAGCTCGCCCACGCTCTCGACATTGACGCCGGTGAGGGCGCCGTCACGGCTGATGTCGGTGATGATCAGGGCCGCCACGCCGGCGTCCTCGAAGCGACGCGACAGGTCTATGGCCGAAAGCTCCGACAGACCCGTCCAGCCGTCGACCGCCACCTTGCCGTCGCGCACGTCGACGGCCACGGCGATCTGCTCGGGCCACAGCCGGGCGGCTTTCTTGACCATGTCAGGATCCTGCACGGCCACGGTGCCCAGGATGACGCGCGACACACCCGCCTCGATCCAGGCCTCGATACCTTCCAGGGTGCGGATGCCGCCGCCCAGCTGCACCGGGATCGAGATCGATTCCAGGATCGATTGCACGGCGGCCGTATTGACCGACTTGCCCTCGATGGCGCCGTTCAGGTCGACGACATGCAGCCACGAGAAGCCGTCCTTGACGAAGCGCTGGGCCTGGTCGGCGGGCGAGGTGTTGAAGACCGTGGCCTTCTCCATGTCGCCGTGCAGCAGGCGCACGCACTGGCCGTCCTTCAGGTCGATGGCGGGATAGAGGATCATG
>JAHINZ010000308.1 GCA_018895795.1 Alphaproteobacteria bacterium | reverse complement strand
TTCGCATAGTAGGCGTCGTTCAGGTCGTTGGTGTTGGTGGTCGAGTCGACCAGATAGTCCAGGCCGGCGGCCGAAGGGGCGTGGCCGGTGAAGAACTGGTAGGTTTCGACGGCGACGGCCGTCGTGTTGTTCACCAGCTTCAGGGTGTTGGCGAACGCAACGGCGTCGGTGACGCCGCCGGTTTGCGATTGCGTGGCGTAGGCGTCGAGGGTCAGCGTGGTCGCCGAATCGGGCGCCTTGCCGAGGTTGGCGTTGGTGAACGCGGTCACCAACTGAGCAGTGGTATAAGCCATAGGAATAGTTCTCCCAAAAGAATCCCAACCCCCCACGGCCGTGGCACAAAAGGGAGCAGTCAGCGCTATAGAGCAAATGACATACGCCGACAATCAGGAATTTCGCGGCCGTGCAGCATTTTCCATACCGGTACAGCAAACTCGTATGTCGTAATCCTTGAACCCCCCCGGCAAAGGGGTTATAAAGGGGGATAGATTCGCCTGCGAGACGAGTTGGCGCTCCCGTTGCGCGGCACACGCGCAGGCAATCCAGGGATAGTGTATTATGTACGGTAATCCTCAACGCCGGAACGCCTTGGACGTTCAGGACCTGCGCCGCGAAGGCGGTCGCTGGCTGAAAGCGCGCCGGGAAGAGATCGGGCTGTCGCAGCGCCAGCTCGCCGCCAAGGTGGGCGCCGACTACTATACCTTCATTTCGCAGCTTGAGACCGGCCGCGGCCGCATCCCGCCCGATCGCTATCGCGACTGGGCCGTGGCGCTGGAAGTGCCGGAAAAGGCCTTCGTCCGCGAGCTTCTCCGCTACTACGACCCGATCACCTACGAAATCCTGTTCAGCGAAGACGAGATCGTCTAGGCTAGGCCGTCGGCCTAGCTGGCGCTCTAGAATAGGCGTGGAGATTTTTTCGCCGCATGGCCGCCCAGATCGTCTCCTTCTTCCAGCGGACGCCCCGTCACGCGCCGTCTCCGATCGACTGGAGCCAGCAGGAACTGGCTGAGTTCTACCGGGTCGAGAGCGCCCTGACGCGCGCCGGCATTTCGGTCGGCGTCGATCGCGGCCTCAGCGACGAGGGCGAGCCCTGGTTCATCTTCTTCCGCGCCGATGACGGCGAGGTGGTGATCCATTTCGCCCGGATCGACGGCCAGTACCTGATCGCCGGCCCCGCCTATGAAGAGATCGCCCGCGGCCACGACTTCTCGAGCCTGGTGCGCAACATGCTGGCGCGCCACCCGCTGGTGCGCAAAACCCACCTGAACGACAATGTCTCGATCCACCCGGCCGCCCTGCTGATCGCCATCGTCGGCACCGCCTTCTTCAAGACCGGCGAGGCGCGCGCCTCCGAGACCCGCGACGCGCCGCCCAGCCGCCCGACCCTGCTGTTCGGTTCGGCCTCGTCGGCGGCCGTGCAAGCCGCCGCGCCGCAACACATCGACACCGTGCAGATCCCGGTCAATCAAGCGGTGCTGATCCTGGCCGCCGCCTTGCTGACGTCGGACTATTCGGTTCAAGCCGACAGCATGGACTCGGCGACCCTCGCCGCGATCCAGGCCGCGGCCGCGACCCTGGATTTCGGCGGCGCGCCGCGCGGCCTGGCGCTGACCGGAGAGCCGGTCTCGACCAGCGCCAGCGCCCTGCACGTGGCCTCGTTCGAGACCGCCGCGGCGCAGCACATCTCGTCGGTGCTTTCGCTGGTCGCCGTGCTCAGCTCGATGCCGCAAGAGCATGCCGCGGCCGCCCCCTCCGAAGCCGCGCTGTGGTTCGCGCCGACGCGTCATGAGCCGATCTTCAATGCGGTGACCGCGCCGGTCGAGAGCCACGAGTGGTCGATCAGCGTGCAGCTCGGCGCCGGTGGCTTGCCCAGCGTGGAGGCCGTCCAGCTGGTCAGCGGTTTCCTCGGCGACGGGACCTACAAGAAGATCTCGGTGATCGAGGTCACCAAGCTGCCGGACGTGCTGGCCGACCTGATCAAACAGGGCCCCCACGTCTTTACCCCTTCGACCCCGTTGACGCCCGACCCGGTCGCTCCAGCCTCGCCCGCCACGGGCGAGGTCGGGCAGGGCGACACCGCCGGACAGGGCGGCGGCGGCGGCACGGCGGTCGTTCCCGCGCCGGTGGTTCCCGCGCCGGTCATTCCCGGCCCGGTCTATTCGTCGCCGGAACTGGTCAAGCAGTTCATCGACTATTTCCTCAGCCATACGGCTGGTGTGGAGGTGATGACCCACGGGCCGTCGATCGTGATCTTCGACGCGCGCGTGCTGCACGATGTGAGCACGATCGTCCAACTGACCAGTCTGACGTTCGACTTCGCCGATGGCGGTTCGATCAGTCTGGTCGGCAGTCGCTCCGCCTTCCTGAACCACGATTTTCTGATCTGATCGGTCAGGCGGAGTCTTCGAGACGCCGCGCCGTTTGGGCCTGCTGAGCTAGAGAGGCGGCGGACGCGTGAGTCCGCGCCTCGGGAAGGACCGTCTTGAGGCCCGTACGTATGGATCTGGCGATACGGTCCGCCATGCGGGCGGCGCCCACCGCTCAGGACCCCGAACCCGATACCGCGCCGACCCCGCAGGGTCCGCCGCCACGCCGGCGTTTTGGCCTGGCGCGCCGTCTGCTGTCGCCCCTGGTCGCGCCCCTGGCCCACTATGCGCGCCGCTACCTGCAGGCCTCCGTCGAGCATGAACTCGCCCAGGCGAGAACGCACCTGGCCGCGCTGTCGGAAGACTTCGTCGGCGTCAACACCCGCCTGGACCGCACCGAACAGGCCCTGGACGCCTTGATGCGGCGGCACGATCGCACCGTCGACATCCTGCAAGGCTTGTCGGCCCAACTTTCGGTGATCCAGACCCAGGGGGCCAGGACCGCCGACGACCTGGTCCGCCTGCCGGGCCTGTTTGGTCCGCGCTTCGACGAGCTGGAGATCAAGCAGCGCCCGCTGGTGCCCTATGACGCGGACTCGATCGCCATCCGGATGCGCGAGGGCTATGTCCTGGCGCCGCGCAGCACGCCGGCTTTCGTCACCATGCTGGCCAACGCCACCAGCCGCGGCCTGGAGCCGGGTACGCGTGACGTGCTGCAGCGCCTGATCCAACCTGGCATGACCGTGGCCGACATCGGGGCCAATATCGGCCTGTTGACCCTGGTCTGCGCCTGGGCGACCGGGCCTTCCGGACGAGTGATCGCCTTCGAGCCCGAAGCCGTGCCGCGCGCCAACCTGTTCAAGATGATCGCGCTCAACGGGCTGAGTTGGGTGGAGGTTCACGATCAGGCCGTCGGCGCCGCCGCCGGCCGCCTGACCTTCCACGTCAGCGACATCATCGGCCACAGTTCGCTCTACGCCCTGCCGGACGACGAGGAAGCCCGCGCCCATACCCTTGAGGTCGAGGTCGTGACCCTCGACAAGATTGTGGCCGGCAAGCGCCTGGACGTGGCCAAGATCGACGTCGAAGGCGCCGAGCTGGACGTTCTGGCCGGCATGTCCGCCACCCTCACCCGGAACCCTGATCTGGCCATCATCGCCGAGTTTGGCCCCGTCCACGTCAAGCGTGTGGGCCAGACCCCCGCGAGCTGGTTCAAGGCCTTCGCCAAGGCCGGCTTCAAACCTTACATGATCGACGAGACCACCGGCGACTGCGCGCCCTGCACCGCCGCCGGCGCCGCCCAGGTGGTCTCGGCCAATATCGCATTCGTCCGTCCTGGCGGTGACGCCGAGCGCCGACTGCTGAAATCGTAGAGAGCGCCATGAAGATCGCCTGGGTGACGCCGTTCGCGCTGCGGTCCTCGATCGGCCGGGTCAGCGCCGAGGTGACACGCGTCCTCGCCTCGCGCGGCCATCAGGTCGAGATCCTGCGCTGCGAGGCCGAAAACGACCCCCAGGAGCCGCTGCACCCCACGCGCCTGCCGATCCACCACTGGCGCGACTATCCCCTCGACCGGCTCGACACCGAGTTCGACCTCGTGGTGGTCAATATCGGCGACAACTACCCGTTCCACGCGGGGGTCTTTCCCGTGCTGGACGCCGCCCGTTGCCTGGGCGTGTTCCACGACTTCTATCTCTACAACCTGTTCTCCGGCTGGCTGCATCACAACCACCTGGACCACCGCCGTCACGACGCGGAGATCATCGCGACCTACGGCGCGGACATCGCCGACGACGCCGTGGCCACCCGCTCAGGCCAGCGCGATATCGCCCAGATCGCCGAACGCCTGCCGATGGCTGAGTGGCTGGCGGCGCGCTGCGCTGGGGCGCTGGCCCATGCCCGGTTCTATGCGCCACGCCTGGAGGCCGCCTGCCCCGGCCCCGTGGCGGTCCAGCCGCTCTGCTGCCCCGACCGCGCCAATCCACCGGCCCCTGCAGTCTTCCCAAAGCCGACCGGGGATCGCCTGACCCTGACCACCGTGGGCGTGATGAACGCCAACAAGCGCGTGGCCGACATCCTTAAGGCCTTGGGCGGCTCCGCCCTCCTGCGCGACTGCGTCTATCGCCTGGTGGGCCCGATCTCGGCGGAAGAGCAAATGCGCCTTGAGACCCTGTCTCAGGACGTCGGCTTCTCAGGCCTGGAGATTGACGGCGCGGTTGATGACGACCAGCTCGATCGACGCCTGGCCGAAGCCGACATCATCTGCTGCCTGCGCAAACCGGTTCTTGAGGGCGCCTCAGGTTCGGCGATCGAGGGGATGCTGAGCGGCCGCCCGACCGTGGTCGCGCGCGCGGGGTTTTACGGCGAGCTGCCCGACGACTTGGTCTTCAAGGTCGACGGCGAGATCGATATTGTCGAGATCCGCGCCGTTCTGGAACGGCTGGCTGGCGATGCCGAACTCCGGCTGTCCACCGGTCGGGCCGCTCGCGCCTGGGCGCTCGAGACCTTGAACGCGGAACGCTATGTCGACGGCCTGGAGATGATGGCCCGGGCCATGGTTCTCAGCCGTCCCCTGGAAAAGATCGCCGGACGGGTCGGCGAGGAGCTCAAAGCGCTCGAACTCGGTGAGGACGATCCCGCCGTCGGGCGGATCGGCGCCACGCTGCAAAGGCTGTTCGCCCCGCTGACCGCCTAGACCATCGCGCGTTTCCTCCGACGCATGGCCCGCGACCTTGCAGGAGTCCCGGCATGCCGCGTGGAAGAGGGCGCAGAGGGCGGCCCCGGGCCGTCAGAGGTGCGGGCGAAGTCTTGTGGTGTCATCGACCCCGGCCGCGCCCTGAGCGCCGTCGCGCGGCTCGACGGCGACCTCCGTCAACGACCAGACATGCTGTCTTGGCGTGGCCCCGCCACAGCCTGACTTGAATCCCGGGCCAACACCCTCCACTTGAAGTCTGTATCGTCGCCTCGTGGCTGATCTCAGAACGGGGCGGCGAACGAAGTCGCTTGAGCGAAGGACTTCGCCATGACCCGGACGATCCTGTTCGACAGCCCCTTCCTTTTGGGCTTCGAACATACACGAGACCTGATCGAACGCGCCGCCAAGGCCGCGTCCGAGAGCTATCCGCCCTACAACGTCGAACAGGACGACGAGGGGGGCGTGCGCATCACCCTGGCCGTCGCCGGTTTCTCGCCCGACCACCTTCATGTGACGGTGGAAGGCGGCCAGCTGATTGTCGCCGGCAAGCGCGAGGCCGAAACGCGAGTCGAGGCGGATCGAGCCTTCCTGCATCGCGGCATCGCGGCTCGCGGGTTCGTCCGTACGTTCGTTTTGGCCGAAGGCATCGAGGTCACTGCGGCGATCCTGGAACACGGCCTGCTGCACATCGATCTGGCGCGTCCCAGGCCTGAACGGCTGGTGAAGCGCATTCCGATCCGCTCGGTCGCTTGAACGGAACCAGGCGTCTGAGGTTTTTCACGCGCGACAGGCCGCTGAACCGGGGTCGTGTCGATGCGTTCCCTTTTCGAAGGAGGTGGTCACCATGACACCCAACACCCACTACGCACTGGTCTCAACGGAAGCCTTCGCCGCGCTTGGCGCGCCGAACCTGGTCTATGTCCGCCCGATAAAGGCGGCCGAGATCCTTGCCGACGCCCCGTTGGGCGCGACCGATGACTTCGACCTGCCGCCCGAGCAGACCCTCT
This sequence comes from Alphaproteobacteria bacterium, assembly GCA_018895795.1. Lineage (GTDB taxonomy): Bacteria > Pseudomonadota > Alphaproteobacteria > Caulobacterales > Caulobacteraceae > Caulobacter. Next base: position 6,839 of record JAHINZ010000308.1, on the reverse strand, counting down.
ACGCCGTGTGTCGCGCCGATGGCGCGCGCCTGGCGGTGATGGTCGATCGCGACACGGCGATCGCCGCCGCCCTCGCCCATGAACTGGCGCCGGTGTCCGTGCACTAAGCGAGCATGACGGATCGAGCGGCGGTCCTTTGAAAGGCCGCCGCGGCCGTTTTGCCAGATAAGACGTTCAGGCGGCCGTGCTGGTGGCTTCGCGCGCCAGAAGCACGTGGACGGCATCAGCCGAGCGGGCCTGGCGCAGGTGCTCGCGCAGTTCAGGCTCCCGCATCAACCGCGAAACCCGGGCCAGGGCCCGCAAGTGCTGGGCGTTGGCGTCGCGAGGCGCGAACAACGCCACAAGGAGGTCGACGGGCTTATCGTCGACCGCATCGAAGGCCACCGGCGTTTCCAGGCGCAGGAAAACCGCCCGGACGCGGTCGAGGCCGTCGATCCGCGCATGGGGTATCGCAACGCCCTGGCCGACGCCCGTCGATCCCGCGGCCTCGCGCTCAAGCAAGCCCTCCAGGACCGCCTCGGCGTTAACACCCAGAACACGCGCCGCAACGTCGGCGACCACGCCGAGAACCTGACGCTTGCCCGGAGCGCTGACGCGCAGCGCCACCGCCCCGGGGTCTAAGAGATCGCCGATAGTCATGGACTTAACGCTCGCTCGTTGTCGGCCACCGCCACACTTACGACGGGGGCCTTCCGAAACGTCGAGGATCCTGACTGGATCCCGTTAGCTCGCGGTTGACCCGTTCCCGTTCAGTGATTGGGTGCGTTCGGGATCGATCCAGCCGATATTTCCGTCTGGCCGCCGGTACACCACGGACAATCCGTCGTGAGCGGCGTTCCTAAACACGATTGCCTGGGACTCGGTCAAGTCCAGTTCCATGACCGCCATGGAAACAGTCATTGTCTTCAGAGCCGCCTGGCTCTCCGCGATGATCATCGCGGATGGCGCGCCGGCGGGATGATCCTGGTCGCGGTCCCAGTTGTCGTCCTCGTGATCGTCATCGACGGGCGCCCGCAAGACATACATCGCGGCGTTCTCGGCTTGTTTGGCCGATGCGGCGACAGAATGGCTTTTAAGTCGTCGCTTGTAGCGCCTGATCCTGGTCTCGATCTTGGCCAGGGCGGCGTCGAAGGCCGCATGGGCGTCGCCGCCCGCTCCATGGCTGATCAGTTGCTGGCCCGAAGCCAGCTTTACCGAACAGTCGGCGCGGAAGGCATGGCCCTCCTTGCTGATGACCACGTCGGCGGCGCCGCCGCGGTCAAAATACTTACCGATGCTCAGGGCGATTTCGTCGGAGACTCGCGCTCGCAGAGCCTCACCAACGTCGACATGCTTGCCGGAGATTTGGACTTGCATGACCTAACAACGCGCCTGTCGCAGGCAGGTGTCAAGCGGTGGCGCATGCGTCAAAAAAGGCCTGATAGAACTCCCGCCACGGCGCGCACGCCGGCGGTCACCACGCCCGCGCTCAGGAACAGCAGACCGGCGCTAAAAGCGGCCATCAAATAGCCCAGCAGCGCCAGCAAACCGTCTCTCTGCAGCAACGCCAAGGCGAGAACCGCCACCGTCGCCCCGGGGGCGATATTGCCCAGCGGAATGGGCAGGATCAGCACCAGGGCCAGCAGGGTGCACAGCACGCCGATCAGGCGCTCGCCCGTCGTGCCGATCATCCAGTGCAGGCGCGGCCGAGTCACCAGTTCCATGCGCTTGACCACCGGCGTCAGCTTGCGGAACAGGCCGCGCAGGTCGTCGCGCTTCAACGGTCGCTCGAGCAGGCCGCGCGGCAGCCATGGCGCGCCCGCGCCCCAGGCCAGTTGCGGCGCCAGAAGCAGGATCGGCAGACTGAGGATCGTCGACGACCCCGGCGGCAGGGGCAAACAGTTCAGCGCGCCAAACACGAACAGCATAGCCCCGCTGGCGCGGCTGTCGAAGGCGTCCAGCATCTCGCCCACGGTTATGACCGGGCGGACATCCTCGCCAAACCCCTCGATCACGGCGGACAAGCTTTGGGTCGTCATTCGCGCTCCTCCTCGGCGTTCCTATAACGCCGAGCGCGACGTCACGGACGCGAAGAAAATCGCGTCTCGCGATCGATCAGCAGGCTTCCTTCATCAGGCGCCGACGTTCGACCGAGGACGGAATACGCATGGCCTCGCGATACTTGGCCACGGTTCGCCGGGCGATATCGACGCCGGCGGTCTTCAGGATCTCGACGATGGCGTCGTCGGAATGGACATCGGTCTCGCGGCGTTCGGCTTCCACCAGGCCCTTGATCTTGTGGCGGACGCTGGCGGCGGAATGCGCCTCGCCGCCTTCCGACGACTGGATGGCCGACGTGAAGAAGAATTTCAGCTCGAACACCCCGCGCGGCGTGGCGATATATTTGTTGGAGGTGACGCGGCTGACCGTGCTCTCGTGCATGCCGATGGCGTCGGCGACCGTCTTCAGGTTTAACGGCCTCAGGTGTTCGACGCCGAAGGCCAGAAAGCCGTCCTGCTGGCGCACGATCTCGCTTGAGACCTTGAGAATGGTCTTGGCGCGCTGGTCCAGGCTCTTCACCAACCAGTTGGCGGTGGCCATGCAGTCGGAGACAAAGGTCTTCTCCTGGTCGGTGCGCGCGCCCTTGGACACCCGGGCGTGATAGCGCTGGTCGACCAGAACCCGGGGCAGGGTGTCGGTGTTGAGCTCGACATGCCACATGCCGCCCAGGCCCTCGCGGACATGGACGTCGGGCACCAGGGTTTCGGCGGTGTCGCTGTTATAGGCCGCGCCGGGGCGTGGCGTCAGCGAACGGATCTCCGCGATCATCTCGCGCAGATCCTCATCGTCGACGCCGCAGACGCGGCGCAGGCCGGCCATGTCGCGACGCGCCAGCATGTCGAGATTGTCGAGCAAGGCGGCCATGGCCGGATCGTAGCGGTTCTGGTCTTTCAGCTGCAGGGCCAGGCATTCGCGGACGTCGCGGGCGCCCACGCCGGTCGGCTCGAAGCCCTGGAGCACGATCAGGACGCTTTCGACCAGGGTCTCCGCGCAGCCTAGTCGCTCGGCTGTCTCGGCCAAGTCCAGACGCAGATAGCCGCCCTCATCGATACCGTCGATCAGGATCTTGGCCACCAGTTGCTCGGCGGCCGACAGGCCGGCCTGGGCCAATTGACCCTGCAGGTGTTCACTGAGCGTGGGAACGGCCGTCAGGGCGCCCTCATAGCCCTCGTCATGGTCGAAGGAGCCGCCGCCGCCGGCGCGCGACCAGTCGATCTGGCCTCCGGCCTGTTCGGCCTGTTCCCCGTCGCCCGAGGCCCGCTCGCCTGGCGAGACATCGTCGGGCGTGGCGTCCATCTCGGCGTTGGCCGAGCCTTGGGCCACCACGTCGACGCCAAGATCACTGGCCGCCGGCTCGCGCTCGCCCTCGGTCGCGGGCTCGCTCTCGCCCTCGTCGCGTTGCAGGAGCGGATTGCGCTCCAGCTCGGCCTCGACGAAGGCGTCCAGCTCGATATTCGACAACTGCAGCAGCTTGATCGCCTGCTGCAGTTGCGGGGTGATGACGAGCCCCTGGCCCTGCCGGAGCTCCAGTCTGTGGCTGAGCGCCAATGCGCCCTCCTGGGCAAATCGAACGAAGTTTCGATCGCCATTGAAAGGCCATGGAGGTTAACGGGTCGCCAACGCCTGCAATATTCGGGCCGATGCGACCTTCGGTCCCGTCGCCAGACGACGCCAATCCCGCGCCGACACCACGGCGCACAGGATAAGTCATTCTATTAAATGGGAATTTTTAGGCGCGTTCGGCGAAATTATCGCCGAGATAAACGCGCCGCACCTCGGGATCGTCGACGATTTCCTTCGGCGAGCCTTCGAACAGCACTTCGCCCGCGTGAATGATCGACGCCCGATCGATGATATCGAGGGTCTCGCGAACATTGTGGTCGGTGATCAGGATGCCGATGCCGCGCTGTTTCAGATAGCCGATAACCTCGCGGATATCGGCGATGGCCAGGGGATCGATGCCGGCGAAGGGTTCGTCCAAAAGCATGAACGAGGGTTCGCTGGCCAAGGCCCGCGCGATTTCCACCCGGCGCCGCTCGCCGCCAGACAAAGCCACGGCGGGGGACTTGCTGATGTGGGTGATCCGCAGTTCTTCAAGGATGTTGGTCACGGCCTCGGCGGCGGCGCGCGGGTTCTTCTCGCGCATCTCAACCACGGCCATGACATTCTGCTCGACGGTCATGCCCCGGAAGATCGAGGCCTCCTGCGGCAGGTAGCCGACGCCCAGACGAGCGCGCTGGAACATCGGCTGGGCGGTGATGTCCTCGCCGTCCAGATAGATCGAACCGTAGTCGACGGCGATCAGGCCGGTGATCATGTAAAAGCAGGTGGTCTTGCCCGCCCCGTTGGGGCCCAGCAGGCCGGCGACCTCGCCGCGCTTCAAGCGCAGCGAAACGCTCTTGACCACCGGACGATCACCGAAAGACTTGCCGATGGCGTCGACGAAAAGGCCATCTGTTTGCGCGCCACCGGCCTCGCCCAGGGTCGTCATCTTCATCCGTGCGGCCCTAGCGTTTGTCGGCGGCGGGCTTGGCGGCGCCGTCGGGATAGATCACCGCCCGCACGCGCCCGGCCTTGCTCCGGCCCTTGGTGTTGGATTCGAGCTTCACATCGTTGGTCTTGGTGTTGAACGTCATGCGATCGCCCCGCGCCACGTCCTGGCCGCGAACGACGATGACGTCGCCCGTGATCACGATCGTGTCGTTGGCGTAGGTGAAGACAGCATGATCACCATGGACCGTCTGGCCCTGGTTGACGAAATAGACGTCCCCGTCCGCTTCGACGCGATCGATCTCGCCGCAACCATTGGACCCCGCCTGGCCGGGCTTACGGCTCGAATAGGCGTTAACCACGTTCGCGCGCAGACGGCTCTTGTCCTGCAACATCTCGACATTGCCACGAAAGATCGTCCGGCACTGGCTGTTGATGTTCTCTTGCTCGTCCGCGGAAATATCCACGGGCGCGCTGGAATCATTGGCGGTCTGGGCGAAGGCCGAGCCGCTCGCCAGGATCAGTGCGGTCGCCGCCGCCGCCGTCATCCAACGCTGGATCAAGTCACAGTCCTCATCTGCCGAAGCGTGGCCGCGCCACGCGCCCACTACTTACTTCCGTTCGAGCCGGGTGCGAACCCCACCCCTGAAAACGACCCGGTCGCCTTTGTCATAGACGGTGTAGGCGTTGGATTTCACCTGACCCGTCGGACCCTCGCCCAACATGGCCGTCTCACCGCTGATCGTTCCGCTCTTGGTGTCCACCGAGGCCTGTTCCGAGGCGAACCGATAGCCGGCGCCGTCGTCGATGCGAACATCGCCCGACAGCAGCAACTTCATCGTGTCTTCCCGATAGAGTCCTGACTTGGCCGTGACCCGGCTGGGTTGGGGTTCGTCGAAACCCAAGGTCAGGGTCGGTGAATCCAGACGCACGTTCATCGAGTCACTATCATCGCGCAAAGCTGAACGCGCGGTGATCATAAAGCTCCGGCCGTCGTCGGATTGACCGTAGAACCTTGGCGCGATCATACGGATCTGGGTCTTGGCCTCGGTGGGCGGGCGAGAGGCGGCGCGCAGCGAACGCCAACCCACCTGACCGGCGACGGCCACCAGGATGACCACGATCGCGGCCGGCAGCACCAGACGCAACAAGCGGACCACCCGCGAGCGCCGGCGCCATCGCCCGAGGTCTCGAGAGATCGACCGTTCCGCGATGGCTGCGGCCGCTGTCATGCCGCCCCCTAGGTATGCGCGAAGATGTCGACGTCCTCCCAACCGGCCAGATCAAGCGCGGCGCGGTGGGGCAGGAAATCAAAGCAGGCCTGGGCGAGCGCCATACGGCCCTCGCGAACCAGCATGGCGTTGAGCTTGTCGCGCAGGCCATGCAGATGCAGCACGTCGGAGGCCGCATAGGCCACCTGCTCGGGGCTGAGGCTATGGGCGCCCCAGTCCGAGCTCTGCTGGGTCTTGGAGAGCTCCACGCCCATCAGTTCCCGCGTCACGTCCTTCAGACCGTGGCGATCTGTATAGGTGCGAGCGATCTTCGAGGCGATCTTGGTGCAATAGACGGGCGCGGTCACCACGCCCAGATGCAGCAGGAACATGGCGATGTCGAAGCGGCCGAAGTGAAAAAGCTTCAGGACCGACGGATCGGTCAGCAGCCGCTTGAGATTGGGGGCGTCGTAGGTGGCGCGGTCGAGTCTGACCAGATGGGCGTCGCCGTCGCCGGACGACAACTGCACAACACACAGGGGGTCGCGACCCAGCCGCAGGCCCATGGTCTCCGAATCGATCGCGATTGCGGTTGCGCCTTCAAAGGCGCCGGCGGGCAGGTCGCCCTGATGAACAAAATTAGCCAAGGCTTCAGCACTCTCCGGCGACGCCGCATGAACGACAGACGTCGTCCGCGGCTCGCGCACCCTTCAAGGCGCGCGACATGATAGTCACGGTGTACGGGATATAGGCACGATGTACGAGATATCTATCGGAATGAACTATCGGCGCCACCCCGCACCTCTTTCGAGGGTTGGTAAGGGGTGGTGCCCAGGAGAGGACTCGAACCTCCACGACCTTTCAGTCACTGGCACCTGAAGCCAGCGCGTCTACCAATTCCGCCACCTGGGCATGCCCGAGAGCATGGAGCCGGTTAGTAGGGACCCGGAACGCGCTTGTCAAATTGCTTTCGCTGGGCCAAATCCGCTGTACAGGCAGGCGGGGTTGGCGTATCGCGAAACAGCCTGCTGGCGCGGGATTTCCGGCCGCCGAACAGCTTGCGAATCGATTGTTGCGAACGGATTAAGGATACGATCA
>JAHINZ010000023.1 GCA_018895795.1 Alphaproteobacteria bacterium | reverse complement strand
CCAGCAGAGCCCGCCCAACCCGGTGATCATCAGCCTGGCCCTGTTCCTGACCGCCATCGTCATGGGCCCGACCTTCGAGCGCTCCTATGACCTGGGGGTCAAGCCGCTGCTGGATCACCAGATGGAGCTGCCCGAAGCGTTCGAGGCGGCCGGCGGGCCGGTGAAGACCTTCATGCTCAAACAGGTCAATCGCGACGACCTGGCGCTGTTCGTGCGGCTGTCGAAGATCCCCAAGCCCAAGACCGCCCAGGACACTCCGCTCAAGGTGGTGACCCCGGCCTTCATGATCTCGGAACTGAAACGCGCGTTCGAGATCGGCTTTCTGCTGTTCATCCCGTTCCTGGTCATCGACCTGGTGGTGGCCAGCGTGCTGATGAGCATGGGTATGATGATGTTGCCGCCGGCGACCATCAGTTTGCCGTTCAAGCTGATCTTCTTCGTGCTGGTCGACGGCTGGCGACTCGTTGCAGGCAGTCTGGTCGAGAGTTTCCAGCGCGGCGCCGCAGGTTAGGGTTGGACGATGAGCGTTTTTGTCCTGGGGTCAATCAATCTGGACGCCGTCGCGCGGGTCGATGATCTGCCGCGTCCCGGCGAGACCGTGGCGGGCTTGTCTCTGGAGCTGTTTCCCGGCGGCAAGGGCGCCAATCAGGCGGTGGCCGCCGCGCGCATGGGCGCGCCCACCCGGCTGATGGGCGCGGTCGGTCGCGAGGACAGCGGCCCCAGCCTGAAGACCAAGCTGGCCGGCTATGGCGTGCAGGTGGTCGACGTGATGGAGCTGCAAGGCGTTCCGACGGGCCAGGCCCATGTCTGGGTGGCGGCGAGCGGCGAGAACATGATCGTGGTGACCAGCGGCGCCAACGCCGCGATCACACCCTCGCAGGTGACCGCCACCCCGCTGGAGGGCCAGCGCGTGCTGCTCTGCCAGCTGGAAACCCCCGCTCAGGCCGTCGAGGCCCTGTTCCGGGCGGGCGCGGCCAAGGGCGCCCTGCGCATCCTCAACGCCGCCCCGGCCCTGCCCCAGGGCGCGGCGCTGTTTCCGCTGACCGACATTCTGATTCTCAACCAGACCGAACTGGCGACCTACGCCAAGCTCGACCGCGAGCCGGTCAAGCTGGAGGACGTCTCGAAGGCCGCGCGCAAGCTGATGAGCCGACCCGACCAGACGGTGATCGTCACCCTGGGTTCAGCCGGCGTGGCCACGGTGCGGCGCGACGAGGCCTTCCTGATCGAGGGCCGCAAGGTCAAGGCGATCGACACCACCGGGGCCGGCGACTGTTTCTGCGGCGCCCTGGCTGCGGCCCTGGCCGCGCAGATGGAGCTGCGCGAGGCGGTCGAGACCGCCAACGCCGCCGCCGCCCTCTCGGTGCAGAAGAACGGCGCCGCGCCGTCAATGCCCAGCCGCAGCGAGGTCGAGGCGTTCCTGGAGGGGTGAGGATTCACACGCTTCGAAAGTCTAAAAGCTCGCCTTCCTAGGCCTTGTGCCTAGGACCCCGGATTTATGGCAGGCTGTATTTTGAGGGTTGATGGGCGGTTGAGGCCCAGAGCGCTTGCCCGCTCAGCGCGCCAGGCCGCCATGGGTCCTGGGCACAAGGCCCAGGAAGGCAGCTCAAAAAGGACTTTCTGGAGATCAGGAAAGTCGCGCGCGCGACTAAGCCGCGCGGATGCCGCTGAAGCCGTGCTCTGAAACCTGCGAGCCGATCACCGCGTCATAGCCGAGGATCATGTCGACATCCTTGCCGTTGCTGGCCAGGGGCAGGCGCAGCCACAGGATCGAGGTGTGCGGCGCGCCGCGCCAGGCCATGCTGTGGACGCCGACGCCCGGACGGCGGCCGTCGACCACCTTGTCCAGCTCCTGGCGCCAATAGTCGGCGGCGGCGGTGTTGTAGACGTCCGACAGGCTCTTGCCGGTGATCTCGCGGCCATAGACGCCGTAAAGACCGGTGCCGGCCAGGCGCAGGCGATAGTCGCGGGGCTCGTTGACCACATCGATCAAGCTGACCGTGGGCAGCATGCGCTTCATGCCCACCGGGTTCAGGTCGGCGCGCGCGGGAAGGCTAGCCCCCCTTCGGAGGGACGCCCAATAGGCGAACATCTCCTGGTGAGCGCGGGCCGCCGTGGCCGATGCGCTCAGCTGCGCGTTCATCTTCAGATTCCTTAACAAGCCGTTGGAATCACGACGATTCACTATCGCTTAAGGAACGAATCGCGGGCAAGTGAAAACAACGTCGCAGGCCAAGATTCCGGTGAAGAGTCAAGCCTTCGGCACATCCGCCACGCACCCGCCGCCGGGGCAAGCGCTTGATCAGACTCGGCTATTTGTCCGCGCGAGCCGGTTTGCGGCCGCCCTGGCCCAGACCCATCTGCTTGGCCAGGTCCGACCGGGCCTTGGCGTAGTTGGGGGCGACCATCGGGTAATCCTTGGGCAGACCCCACTTGGCGCGATAGGCCTCGGGGCTCAGATCGTACTTGGAGCGCAGGTG
>JAHINZ010000307.1 GCA_018895795.1 Alphaproteobacteria bacterium | reverse complement strand
GTGGATCAGGCCCTGGACCATGCCGGCCGACCAGATGCCACCGTCGGTGTCGCCCTGGGCCAGGGCGTCGCGGCCCCGGGTTCCGGCGACCAGGTGCTGGACGTCCTCGAACTTGGCGCCGCCGGCCCGTTCGATCTCGACCACCTGCTGGCTGACTTGGTTGCGCATCACCCGGGCGGTATTGTGCAGGGTGCGGAAGATCAGATCGGTCTGGCGCTCGTCATTGGCCACCATCTGCTCCTTGAAGGCCATCGGGATCGGGGCCTCCTGGGTGACGCAGAAGCGGGTGCCCATATTGACGCCGTCGGCGCCCAGGGCCAGGGCCGCGACCAGGCCGCGGGCGTCGGCGATGCCGCCCGAGGCCAGCATCGGGATCTTCACCTTGTCGGCGGCCGCGGCGATCAGGATCAGGCCGGGAATGTCATCCTCGCCCGGATGGCCGGCGCATTCGAAGCCGTCGATCGAGATGGCGTCGACGCCCATCCGCTCGGCGCTGAGGGCGTGGCGGACGGCGGTGCACTTGTGAATGATCTTCACGCCGTGGGCCTTGAGGTGATCGACATGCTCCTGCGGCTTGTAGCCGGCGGTCTCGACGATGCGGATGCCGCTCTCGATGATCGCGGCCCGGTACTCGGCATAGGGCGGCGGCTTGATGGCCGGCAGGATGGTCAGGTTCACGCCGAACGGCTTGTCGGTCAGATCGCGGGTCCGGGCGATCTCCTTGGCCAGGTCTTCGGGGGTCGGCTGGGTCAGGGCGGTCAGGAAGCCCAGGGCCCCGGCATTGGCGACGGCGGCGACCAGCTCGGCCTTGCCGACCCACTGCATGCCGCCCTGGGCGATCGGGTGTTCGACGCCGAACATCTCGGTGAAACGGGTCTTGATGGCCATGGTGGGTTCCCTGCGAATTTTCCCACAGTATGGCCGGATGACGCAGGGGAGAGGCAAGACGCCTTTTCAGCCCGTCGCCGCGCATGGAACGCCCGGAATCGGGGATGCCTCCATGACAAAGGCGCCTGGAATGAACGCCGACCGCGCCGGTCCCGTACGGGGCCACCCCCAAGCGCGAATTGAGTATCAGACCGTTGATCCGGAAACTTATGTCACGTACCGCGTCAATATATCGCTCTTATGAATATCAATGAATTTTTAACCAAGTTTCCATCCCCGCCCTCTGGGCCGCAATGCTTACAGATTGAAGGCGCCCGGAGTGAAAGACAGTAGTCGGATAAATTTCACCAAGACGCACTTCCTCATCGTTGATGACAACGAGAGGTCGTTGAAGATCTTGAGCGAACTGTCGAAAAGCTTCGGAGTCGACAAGATCACGACGGCCTCGAACGGCGACGAGGCCAAGGAGCTTCTATCGCGCCAGCACTTCGATCTTCTACTCACCGACGCCCACATGCCGGGATGCAGCGGCTATGAACTGGTGCGATGGCTCCGTAGCCGCCCCCGCGATCAGGACCGGATCATTCCAGCGATCATCATTTCCGCCCATACACGCGAGCATGAAGTCGCCGAGGGCCGTGACTGCGGCGCCCACTACATCATCGCAAAGCCTGCCAGTCCCATCATCCTGCTGGAGCGAATCTATTGGATCGCCGAGCAGCAGCGGGCCTTCATCGATGCTGGCGTCTATGTCGGCCCGGATCGACGCTGGAAGAACCAGGCGCCGCCGCCAGAGTTTTCCGACGGCCGACGCGCCAAGGATCTGTCCTTTGACATCGCTGAGGCGGTGTCGGCCAATCTTTCGGACTATGAGCTTGCTGATTTCATCCAGCCCCAGAAGGCGAAGCCATGACTGTGGTCAGGACCATCCACAAGGCATCGTCCCTGGTCCTGGCGATGAGGGCGGCCGGCGGCATTCACGCCCGCACCGCGCTTGACCAGGCAGAGCAAACGGTCCGCGCCGCGCGGGCCGAGAACCTGCACGGCCAAGCCGAACTGTTCGCCCAGATGCGCAACTGGAAGGCGACGAGTCTGCACAATGACGCCACTTGGCTCGACCTCTATGAATGCAGCTCTGGACTGATCTCCATTTGCGATCCGGACGAGGACGTCCATCTGCTGCGCTGCGCGCGCCTGCTTTGTGAATATGTCGCCCGAACCGCGGAAGGGGAGCGGCGCAAGGTGATCGGCGACCTCTTCATCAGCACCTTGAGCGTGCTGGGTGATCAGGCGAACAAAGCCGAGGTCCGCACAGAGGTCCTGGGGGCGTTCGAGGCCTTGATCCCCCAATAGTCCCAAGGTCGCGACGAACCCGGCCCCGCCCGTGCGGGCCGTGGAAACGGTATGGCCGTTTGCGCCCGTGGACAGCGTCAGCAGCCGACGGGGCGCCGCACCGGTCATCGGGGGCTCCAGCGTTTAGCGCCAGAGCCGCGCCGGCTTCGCCGCCGAGGAAGACAGCCCGCGCCGGGGCTCAGGGCTTGAGGAAATCCTCCAGCGCTGCGGCCCGACGGGTCGTATGGTCAAGATAGCAGGACTGAAAATAGATCGGGGCGATGGCGCCGCCAGAGACCGCCAGGATGGCCGCACAGTCGGCGTCGCGAAAGGCGATCCACGCCCGCTGAGCCTTCAGGAGCTTGGCCTTGGCCGTCGGGTTCTTGGCCACGTCGGTCGTGGCCGCCCTATAGGCCCGGTTCAGCCGGGCGTCCTGCGCCTTGATCTCGGCATCGCCGCAGTTGAGGCTCCCGCAAGTGTCCTGTCAGGCCGGCGCGGCCAGGCCCTGGTCAGAGGCCGAGACCGGCTTGGCGGGCGGCCTCACGGGCTTGGCCGACTGGGCGTGGGCGGCGTCGGCCGCGCACATCACTATCCCGCCCAGAACCCAGAGCGAAGTCTGACGCATTTTGATTGTCCCCTGCTCCGCGGCGCTTCGATCCGCCCTGTTTAGGG
>JAHINZ010000306.1 GCA_018895795.1 Alphaproteobacteria bacterium | reverse complement strand
GCGGCGGCCTTCTCGGCTTCCTGGCGCGAGCGGCCCGTGGCCAACACCGGGTCGACGCCCGCGACGACGACCTGGACGGTGAAGACCGGCGCATGGTCGGGTCCCTTGCGGTCGACGACGGCATAGGTCGGCAGCGGCTTGGCCTGGCTTTGGGCCCATTCCTGCAGCGTGGTCTTGGGATCGCGGGGCTTGCCCTGGGCGGCGCGGTCGAACTCGGCGCTCCACAGATCCAGGAACACCCGGCGCGCCGTGTCCAGCCCGCCGTCGCGATAGAGGGCGGCCATCAGGGCCTCGCAGCCGCCGGCCAGGATCGACTCGGTCTCACGACCGCCGATCTTGCTGGACGAGGCTGAGAGGCGCAGCGCCGGGCCCAGCTCGGCGGCCTTGGCCACCCGGGCGCAGGTTTCGCGGCTGACCAGGGCGTTGAGGCGTGGAGCCAACTCGCCTTCCTTGGCCTGGGGGAACCGCTCGGCCAAGGCCTCGGCGGCGAGCAGGCCCAGCACGCGGTCGCCGATGAATTCGAGGACCTCGTTGTCAGCGGTCTTCTTGGCCCCGTCCCCGACGCTGGCGTGCGTCAGGGCCTGTTCCAGCAGCTTGCGGTCAGAGAATGTGTGACCGATCCGGCGCTCGAGGTCGCCGACGGCGACGACCCGTCTATCCATGGACTCTTATCGCTTCCTTGGGGTTCACTTCAGGACGCGGAAGAAGCGGCTGGGGCGGGCGTCGAGCACCCAGGTCCAGGGCTTGAACAGGGCCGCGTTGCGGTTCCAGGACAAGAGAATGATCTGTGCCTTGCCGACCAGATTCTCGGCCGGAACGAAGCCGACGCCGACCTCGTCGCCGATATACTGGTCCAGCTCATAGTCCCACTTGCAGACGCCCGAACCGGTCTTGAACGGCGAGGTGCCCGGATCAAAGCGGCTGTCGGCCGAATTGTCGCGGTTGTCGCCCATGAAGAAATAGCAGCCCGCCGGCACGGTATAGATGCCCGTATTGTCGCCGCGGCTATCGGGGCCGTAGTCCTGGGTGACGTACTTGCGGCCTTCCGGATTGGTTTCCTGGAAGCGCTGGACCTGCTGGGTGAAGCCATAGCCCATATCGACCAGGGCCGGGGCCTGGGCCTTCTGCGGCAGGGGCTTGCCGTTGATGTTGACGACGCCGCCCCGCACCTGGACCTTGTCGCCCGGCAGGGCGATCAGACGCTTGATATAGTCAGTGCGGCCGTCGCGCGGCAGCTTGAAGACGATGATGTCGCCCCGCTTGGGCGCGTGACCCAGGATCCGGCCGTTGAACAGGGGCGGGCTGAACGGAAGCGAGTGCTTGCTCCAGCCATAGCTGAACTTGCTGACGATGATGTAGTCGCCTTCCAGCAGGTTCGGCTCCATCGAACCCGACGGGATCGTGAACGGCTGGAACAGCAGGACCCGCAGCACCAGGGCGATGCCCAGGGCATAGGCCACCGTCTTGATGATCTCGATGAATTCCTGGACGGCGCCGCCCCCTACTTCCGAGCGAGAGGGGTCTTCGGGCGGCGATGGGTCGGCGGCGTCGGTCATGCGGGCGCGGAGCTCTCAGACAAGGGGGTTCCGGCGAACCGGACAGGCTTAGCTAGACGGGCTTGGCCACAGGGGCAAGCTTTGCGCCGGTTAGCGCGACTTCATGGCGCCGGTTGGGCGGCGTGGACCAGCCTATTCGTCTTCAACCAGAACACGCACCTCGACTGTGCCGCCCGCCTCATAGACGGGGTTGCCGGCCAGGCAGGAACGCGCGTCCTCAAGGCCGTCGGCGCTGATCCGGATGAAGCCCGCCAGATGCGCCGACAGCGGGCGCGCCGCGCCATCCTTGCGGAAACAGGCGCCGGCTCCCAGGCTGCTGCCGCCGCGCAATCGGCCGCTCTGGATCAGGCGGTCCAGATAGGGCGGCCAGTCGGCCTGTCGCTCGTCGGCCGCATCGCCGTGCATCAGAAAAAGAAAGTCGCTCATGTCGCCGACGCCCTCCGCGCTTCAGATCGCCTCAATGATCACAAAGGCCTGGGCATAGGGATGATCATCGGTCAGCGAAAGGTGGACCACCGCCGTCAGGCCCTCGGGAACCATGCGCGCCAGTTGCTCGGCCGCGCCGCCGGTCAGGGCCAGGGTCGGCTTGCCCGACGGCAGATTGATCACCCCCATGCCGGCCAGATGCACGCCGCGCTTCAGCCCCGTGCCCAGGGCCTTGGCGCAGGCCTCCTTGGCGGCGAACCGCTTGGCGTAGCTGCTGGCCCGATCGGGCTTGCGTTCGGACCTGGCGCGTTCGACCTCGGTGAACACCTTGTGCGTGAACCGGTCGCCGAACCGCTCCAGCGACTTCTCGATCCGCCGGATGTCGCACAGGTCTGAGCCGATGCCGAGGATCAAGCGGCGTGCTCCAGTCTGGATGCGTCCATCAGGGCCCGCATCCGATGAATGGCCTGGGGCAGGCCCACGAAGATCGCTTCGCCGATCAGGAAGTGGCCAATGTTCAGCTCGGCGATCTGCGGGATCGCCGCGATCGGCTTGACGGTGGCGTAGTCGATGCCATGGCCGGCATGGACTTCCAGGCCCAGGCTCGCAGCCAGCGCGGTTGCGGCCTTCAGGCGCTCGAGAATGGCCGCCGCCCGATCAACCTCGCCGGCCCGGGCGGCGTCGCAATAGGCGCCGGTGTGCAGTTCGATGACCTGGGCGCCCAGGCGGTGCGAGGCCTCGATCTGGCTGACCTCAGCGTCGATGAACAGCGACACCCGGCTGCCGGCGTTGCGTAGCCGAGCCGTGGCGGCGGCGATGGCGTCATAGCCGCGCACGACGTCGAGGCCGCCCTCGGTGGTCACTTCCTCGCGGCGCTCGGGCACCAGACAGGCGGCGTGGGGTTTGGCCTGCAAGGCGATGCCGACCATCTCGTCGGTGACCGCCATCTCGAAGTTGAGCGGCTTGCCGCGCTTGAGACACAGGTCAGTCAGCAGGGCGATGTCGGCGTCGGCGATATGCCGCCGATCCTCGCGAAGGTGAGCCGTGATGCCGTCGGCGCCGGCCGCCAAGGCGAGTTCGGCGGCGCGCACGGGCTCGGGATAGCTGGAGCCGCGGGCGTTACGGATCGTCGCCACGTGGTCGATATTGACGCCCAACCGGACGCTCATCTGGTGTTCGCTAGGGATTTCGAGACCTCGAAAAATCGCTTCTGGGGCGGGGCGCCGCCGCACTGTATCGCCTTCGTGGCGCGGCGAGGAGACCTGAAAAGCAGCGACAGCCTTCTTCAGCCAGGTCACGCTGAAAACCGCATGGACACCGCCGCCGTCGCCACTCAAGGTCACGCTGAAGACAAGTCCATGTTGGGGGGAAGACATGATCAGGACCAAAGCCAGGGCCGTGGCCCTGAGCGTTTTAATGTCGATGGCGGCCGGATCGACCCTGGCGGCGCCGGCCTATTCAGCCTCCGCGCTGAAGGCCTTGAAAGCCAAGGCCATCGCGGGC
>JAHINZ010000305.1 GCA_018895795.1 Alphaproteobacteria bacterium | reverse complement strand
CACCGGGCGCCCATTGTGTGTTTTAACGTTTTCTTTACGATATGTTGTAGGACGATCGCCGGCGGGGCGGTCGCAACACCAGATATAGCGTTCAAGGCTTGGGGAAGCCTCGGACCCTGTTAGTGGCGGGAGACGGGTATGAGCTGGACCGACGATCGGGTCACGACCTTGAAGAAACTCTGGCTGGACGGGCTTTCCGCCAGTCAGATCGCCAAGCAATTGGGCGGCGTCACGCGCAACGCCGTGATCGGCAAGGTGCACCGCCTGGGCCTTTCGGGCCGCGCCGCCCCCTCGCAACCAGCGCGTCCGGCCTTCAAGGCTCCGCGTCCCGCCCGTCCCGCCGCGCAGACCATGCCGTCCGCGCCGCGTCGGGTGGTGTCGTCCGAGCAGGCCCCGATGGCCGCCGCGACCACCTCGGTCTCGGCCGGCGTCGCGCCGCCCTCGCTGCCGGTGTTCCGCGACGAGCAACCCGGCTCGGCCACGGTCCTGACCCTTGGCGCGCACATGTGCAAGTGGCCGATCGGCGACCCCTCGTCGGACGGCTTCACCTTCTGCGGCCGCCGCTCGTCGGACGGCCCCTACTGCAACGAGCACGCCCGGGTGGCCTACCAGCCGCAACAATCCAAGAAGAAGGCCGGCCCCACCGAGCTGGCCCGCTCGCTGCGCCGCTACATCTAGGCGTTAGCGAACTCCAATAAGAACAAGTCTCTCATGCGGCCCTCCCCGTTCATCGGGGAGGGCCTTATGCTGTGCGGATGACCGACGTCGCCGCCCCTGATTCCAACGCGCCCGCCTATTCCGTCTCGGAATTGGCTTTTGCGCTTAAGCGCACCCTGGAAGACCGCTACGGCTTCGTGCGGCTGCGCGGCGAGCTGTCCAAGGTCACCCACCACGGCAACGGCCACGTCTATCTGACCATCAAGGACGACAAGGCGGCGATCGACGGCGTGATCTGGAAGGGCTCGGTGCGCGGCTTGGGCGTACGCCCCGAGCACGGTCTCGAGGTCATCGTCACCGGCAAGATCACCACCTATCCGGCCGGCTCGCGCTACCAGATCGTCATCGACAGCATGGAGGCCGCCGGGGTCGGCGCGCTGCTGGCCCAGCTTGAGCGGCTGAAGGCCAAGCTGGCCGGGGAAGGCCTGTTCGAGGCCAGCCGCAAGCGCCCCCTCCCAACCATGCCCGCCGTGGTCGGGGTGATCACCAGCCCCACAGGCGCGGTGATCCGCGACATCCTGCACCGCATCCGCGAGCGCTGGCCCTGTCATGTGCTGGTCTGGCCGGTGGTGGTGCAAGGCGACCAGGCCGCCGCCCAGGTGGCCGGCGCCATTCGCGGCTTCAACGCCCTGACGCCGGGCGGAGCGGTTCCCCGCCCCGACATCATCATCGTCGCCCGGGGCGGCGGCTCGGTCGAGGACCTCTGGGCCTTCAACGACGAGACCCTGGCCCGCACCGCGGCGGCCAGCGACATCCCGCTGATCTCGGCCGTCGGCCACGAGACCGACACCACCCTGATCGACTTCGTCTCCGATCGCCGCGCGCCAACGCCAACGGCCGCCGCCGAGATCGCCACCCCGGTGCTGGGCGAGCTGCGGGCCCTGGTGTCGGACTATGACCGCCGCCTCAATCGCAGCGGCGCGCGGCTGATCGAGGATCGCCGGACGCGCCTGCTCAGCGCCGCCCGCGCCCTGCCCCGCCCAGCCGACCTGCTGGCCCTGGCCCAGCAGCGGTTCGACATCGCCGCCGGCCGGCTGGACGCCGCCCTGGGCCGCAACACCGCGGTCCACGCCCAGGCCCTGCTGCGGGTGACGGCCCGTCTGTCGCCGCAGGCCCTGGGCCGTCAGCGCCAGGTGAAGGCCGACCGGCTGACCGACCTGTCCCGCCGCCTGGATCTGGCCGCCCGCCGCGCGCCGGACCGGGTGGCCGAGCACGCCCGCCTGCCCGCCCTGTGGACCCGCCTGAACGCCGCCGGCGACCGCCGGCTGCGACGCGACGAAGATCGCCTGACCAATCTGGAAAAGCTGCGCCAGTCGCTCAATCCGCGTCGCCCGCTGGATCTGGGCTTTGCCTTGGTGCGCAAGGCCGACCGCTCGATCGTGCGCTCCGCCGCCAGCCTGGGCCCCGGCGATTGGGTCAGCCTGCAGTTCGGCGACGGCGATCGCAACGCGGTCATCGACGGCGGCGAAGCGCCGGCAGAGGGGATGGTCGCGCCGCCGAAACCGGCCCGCCCCAAGCCGACTACACCAAAACCTGATCAGGGCGATCTGTTCTAGGACGCCGCCGTGGCGTAGAAGGGCGTCATGAACGCTTATGATCGCGACCTTGGAAAATCCGACGGCCTGGCCGTGCTGCACTATGGCGACGGCGAATTCGCCGTGATGTCGCCGGGCCGCTACGTGCTGTGCGCCGTCACGGGCGCCAAGGTTTCCCTGGACGCCCTGCGCTACTGGAGCCCCGAGCTGCAGGAAGCCTATGCCAGCCCCGCTGAAGCGCTGCAGCGCTGGCAAGAGAAGGTCGCCTGAACCGTCGCGCGCTCCTCGCGGGCCTCGCCGTCAGCAGCCTGGCCAACGCGGCGGCGGCGGCCGCGCCGGGACTTAGCCTCTCGGGTCGTTTCGTGCAGGGCGGATACGCCATCGGCCGAACCGCGCCCCGCGCCGTCATCGATCTCGACGGCGAGATGATCGGCCCGGCTTCGGCCCAGGGTTGGTTCGTGGTCGGCTTCGATCGCGACGCGCCGCCGGTCGCACACCTGAACATCACCACGGCCGAAGGTTCCGCCAGCCACGAGGCGCTCATCGCGCCGGGCGTGTTCGACATCCAGAGGATCGACGGCCTGCCCGCCGATCAGGTCGCGCCCGCCGACCCCGTCCTGCTGGCCCGCATCGCCGCTGAAGGCGAGCGAAAGGCCGCGGGGTTCGCCAGCCTGGCCGATCTGGACGCCTTTCGCGGCGGCTTCATTCTGCCGGTCAAGGGGGCGCGACGCTCGGCCCGCTTCGGCGGCCAACGCGTCCTTAATGGCGAACCGCGGCGTCCCCATTATGGGGTTGATCTCGCGGCGCCCGTCGGCACGCCGGTTCGCGCGCCGGCCGCCGGCCTGGTGGCGTTCTCCGAGACGGGTCTGCACTTCGAAGGCGGCCTGATCCTGATCGACCACGGCCAGGGCCTGATCACCGCCTATCTCCATTTGTCGAAAACTCTTGTCGCGGCTGGAGATCCGGTCATTCAGGGGCAAGTGATCGGTGCGGTGGGCAAGGAAGGCCGCGCCACCGGGCCGCATCTGTGCTGGCGCATGAAATGGCATGGCCGTAACCTCGACCCCTCCCTGATGGTCGGCGCGGCCGTTTCTCGCCTGTAGCGCGAAATTAAGGCTTCGTTAGCCGTGATATCTCTATCCAAAAGCGAGGCTGCATTTTTATTCGCGGCCGTTTCTCGGTTTGATCAGGAGATCGCCACCGTATGTCCGCGGAGCTAGCGAACCTGCGCTTTCTGTTGGTGGACGATAACCAGCACATGCGAGCCATCGTCGGCGCCATCCTTCACGGCGTGGGTGTCCGGCATACGCGCGAAGCCATGGACGGGGCGGAGGCGCTTCAGGCCCTGCGCGAGGGTCCGGTCGACATCGCCATCGTCGACTTCAAGATGTCGCCGCTGGACGGCGTGCAGTTCACCCAGCTGGTCCGCAACTCGCCCGACAGCGTTGACCCGTTCCTGCCGATCATCATGCTGACCGGCTTCGCCGAGCGGAACCGCGTCTTCGAGGCGCGGGACGCCGGCGTCACCGAAATCGTGGTCAAGCCCGTGACCGCGCGCTCCCTGCTGGACCGGATCAATATCGTGATCTTCAAGCCGCGGGCGTTCATTCGCTCGGGCGACTATTTCGGCCCCTGCCGCCGGCGTCGCGACGAGGTCAACTACGCTGGACCGTTTCGGCGCGAAAGCGACCCGAAGCGCCCGGACTCGCTGGAAATCTAGCCTTCGCCCTGCTGGGCCGCCGCCTCCTGGGCGCTCCCTTCCCGAGCGGCCAAGTCGGCGTACACCGCGTTGGGCCAGCGGCGGTGCACCCAGAACCATTCCGCCGGCCGCTCGCGAATGCGCTCTTCCAGGAAGGTGTTGATCATCCGCACGCCGGCCTCGATATCGGCAGAGCGATCGCCCGTGCTGGGCGGCGTGATCGGGTCGTGCACGATGGCCCGGAACCGCGCGCCCTTGATCCGTTGAACCGACATCGGCTGCAGCACCGTGCCAAAGCGGATCGCCAGCCGGGTAGGTCCCGGCGCGGTGCGCGCGTCATGGCCAAAGAACGGCGCCGCCACGCCGCTGTTGAACTTCTGGTCGTTCATCAGGGCGACGGACCGTCCTTCCCGCATCCCCCTCAGCAGCTCTCGCGAGCCGTCGCCGCCCTTGGGCGCGAACAGCCGCACGCCATAACGAAAACGGCTCTCCTTGATCCTCGTATCGACATAGGGGTTGTTGGCGGCCCGGTAGGTCATCTCGCAGTCCACACCCGAGTCGACGATGGCGGCCGGCATCACTTCCCAATTCGAGAGGTGACCCGAGACGAACACCACCGGGATCCGCTTCTCGGCGATCTCGGTCAGACGTTCCTTGTTGATCACCTCGACCCGCCCCGTTGACGGCAGGATCTTGTCCATCAGCGGGAATTCGGCGAACGAGCGACCCAGCCCATCCCATTGCGCGACCAGGGTCTCGGCGCGCCAGGCGGCGTCCTTTTCCGGGAAGGCCAGCTTCAGATTACGTTCGGCGACCTTGTGCGCGCCGCTCAGCGGACCAAACGTGCGGCCAAGCCACCCCCCCAGATTCGACGCCGCATCCACGCCCAGAAGGCGAAACATGGCGATGAAAAGGTCAAAGCCCAGCGCTTCGAGGCGCCAAAACAGGTCCTGGGCCCAAGGCCGACGTTTATCCGACATGCCTCTTTAGTAGGCTGGCTTACACGCCGCGCGCAACGCCGCTTCGCCCGGCACGCGACTTGCGGCCGTCAGAGCGGACCGTTCCGTTTCGGGACGCTCGATACTAGCGGGGGGGCTTGGCTTCCATGGGCAACGATATCGACGTGCATCTGGGCAAGCGTCTGCGCCGTCGCCGCCGGCTTCTGGGTCTGACCCAGCAGCAACTGGCCGGCGCGGTGGGCGTGCGTTTCCAACAGATCCAAAAATATGAGTGCGGCGCCAATCGCATCTCGGCCGCTCGCCTCTGGCAGCTGTCCGAGGCGCTGGAGGTGCCGGTCGGCTATTTCTATGACGGCCTTTCCGACCAGGTTCGCCGCGAAGCGGCGGGCGAAGCCGAAGGCGGCGAAATGTTCGCCCGCAAGGAGACGCTGGATCTGATCCGCGCGTACTACCTGCTGGGCGAGCGTCCGCGTCGCCGTCTGCTCGACCTGGCCAAGTCGCTGAACGGCGGCGAACACGCCGACGCATAGTCCGCCGCGTAGTCTAAGGTAGCGTACGTGCGGCGGGGGCGTTAAACCCCGCCCATGACGCTTTCCGCTGACCAATTCGCGGCGCTCGACGCCTTTGTCATCGACCTGAACCGCGCCTCGTCCGACGTGATCCTGCCGTTGTTCCGGGCCGACCACGGGCTTGAGGACAAGGGCGCCGGCAAGAACCTGCCGCGCACCACCCACGCCGGTTTCGATCCGGTGACGGAAGCCGACCGCGGCGCCGAAGCGGCGATCCGCAAGCTGATCACCGAGCGTTATCCCGAGCACGGCGTGATCGGCGAGGAATATGGCGAGGACCGTCCCGACGCCGAGTTCGTCTGGATTCTCGATCCTGTCGACGGCACCCGCGCCTTCATCGCCGGCCTGCCCCTGTGGACCACCCTGATCGGCTTGCGCCATCAGGGCCGTCCCGTTCTGGGCTCCATCGGCCAGCCCTATCTCGACGAGATCTTCATCGGCCAGGCGGGCGGCTCGCGCCTGATCTCCCGCGGCCAAAGCCAGCCGATCAAGGTTCGCGCCTGCGCCGACCTGACCGACGCCGTCATCTCCACGACCGATCCCGACGCCTGTTTCGACGGGGCCGAGCGCGCCGCCTGGCTGCAGGTGCGCGCCGCCGCCAAGCTGGCCCGCCTGGGTTGCGACGCCTATGCCTACGCCATGGTCGCCATGGGCAAGATGGACATGGTGATCGAGGCCGGCCTGCAGTCCTGGGACATCGAGGCGGCCATTCCCGTGGTCGAGGGCGCCGGCGGGATCGTCACCGACTGGCGCGGCGAACCGATCGGCCAGCATGGCGGCCAGATGGTGATCTCGGGCGACCGACGGCCGCTGGACGAGGCGCTGGTGTCGCTCAGGCGGTCGGCGAAGTAGCCCGTCGCGGCGCCGCCGCCTCTACCGTCTCGTCGAACGCCGCCCAGAACTGCGCCCGCAGGTCGTCCCGCTCGATCAGGATCTCGTGGAACGCGTCCTCGACCTCGATGTAGCGGCCCTTGGGGATGCGGCCGGCGATCGACCGGAGGTCGGCGTTCAGCACGCGGGTGTCCTGGCTGGCCGCGACGACGGTCACCGGGATCGTGATCGCCTCGACGCCGGGGCTGCGGCCCAGCCAGGCGCAGGCCGAGAAGGCGAAGTCCACCCAGCCCCAGGTGACGCCGCCCAGAGCCAGGTCGCGATCAGCCAGAAGCTGGGCGCGATAGCGGTCGAAGCGCGCCCGGTCGTGGGTCAGGGCGTCGGTGGCGAAGCTGTCGGCGAACGGATCGCTGATTTCGCCGGGCGTATAGTCGCCGGCGAACCCGGCGCGGGCCATGATCCAGGCCAGGGCTCGTGAAGCGCGCGGCGGTCGGCGGCCCGTGTCGACACCGAACATCGGGGCCGAGAGGACACAGGCCGCGAAACGGTCTTCGCCCTGCGCCAGGGCCAAGGTCGTCAGGCAACCGCCCATCGAATGCCCCACGGCGATCCAGGGCTTGGGCAGCCGATCTTCGAACGCATCCAGGAGGGCGGTATAGTCGGCCAGGAAGGGCTTGAAGCCCTTGGCGTGACCCTTGAGCCGGTCCGGCAAGGCGCGGGCCGATAGCCCCTGTCCTCGCCAGTCATGGACCAGCACCGCGAAGCCCCGCGCCAACAGATCGTCGACGACCTCGTAATATTTCTCGATCGGCTCGCTTCGGCCCGGACTGACGATCACCGAGCCCCGGGGCCCTCCCGTCGAGGACTGACCCGCCGGAAAAAAGCAAGCGGCGCGGAGGGTCACCCCCTCCGCGCCGCCAAACCATTCCGCCGTTCCATGATCCGGAACCGGCGCCCCGGCAATCGAAACCAGAGGCGCGCCGCCCGGCATGGGACTAGCGCATCTTGCTGAAGAGCGCCGCCATGCTCGACTGCAGCGCCATGGCGACGCCCATGTCCGACAGCTTCAGCTTACCGGTCATGACCGCCATGGTGGGGTCCAGCGTGCCGGCGCCGATGGCCAGCAGGTCGTCCATGCTCAGGGTCATGGTCAGGTCGGCGGGCTTGTCTTCGTTGGTGACCGAACCACCGTCGATATGAACGACGCCGGCGTCCTTCAGGTCGAACTTCAGGCTCTTGCCCAGTCCGCTGTCGTCGCCCACGGCGCCTTTGATACGGTCGGTGATTTCTTGCAGCGTGGCCATGAGTGCTTTCTCCCTGTGTGTTTCGCGTGGTGATTGGCGATAGCTAGACCGGGCAGCGAGGGTATGTAAACACCGCTCAGACCCGCTCCGGCTTATTTCTTGCCCTGATAGAACCGGACCTTAGTCGGGCTCTTTGTCAACTTTACCTGCACGGCGCCCTTAAAATCTTCGCCGCGAAAATAGGGGGTGTCCTTCAGTTCAGGCAAGGGCTGGACGTGACCGTCGACGAACACCGCCACGCCGCCTTCCGCCCCTGGAAACCTTATGCCCGACATCTTCGGGGCCACCATGCCCAGCGGCCCGGCCACCTTGCCGATCACGGTGTTGGCTTCGTTCACCGTGGCCGACAAATCCCTGACGTCGTATTGGGTGGCTGGCTTGAGAGCGGGCGAAAGGTCCATCACCAGACTGATTTTGGCGTGATCGGGCAAGCCAAGGTCCACCAGGGCGTCATCGAGTTGCGCGAGGCTAGGCAGACGTTCGAAATAGCCCTCGGCGGTGAAGGTCAGGGGCGAGCGCGCGCCGGTCTTCTCGATCAGCGTCCCCTTCAGGT
>JAHINZ010000304.1 GCA_018895795.1 Alphaproteobacteria bacterium | reverse complement strand
CGCCGCCGCCCCCGCCGCCGATGGCTCCCCCGGCTCCGCCGCCCCCGCCGCCGCCCCCGCCGCCCCCGCCCCCGCCCGCAGCGGTGGCCTATGAGGCGCGCGAGTTCGTGGTCTACTTCCCGTTCGATCAGTACGTCCTGACGCCGGAAGCCCAGTCGGTGGTCCAGCAGGCCGCTGATTACGCCAAGGCCGGCGGCGCGACGAAGATCACCGTGACGGGTCACACCGACACGTCGGGTTCGGACAAGTACAACGCCCGTCTGTCGGAACGCCGCGCCAAGGCCGTCGCCGATGGCCTGGTGGGTCTCGGCGTCCCCGCCACGACCCTGGCTGTCGACTGGAAGGGCGAAAGCGCTCCCGCCGTCGCCACTGGCGATGGTGTCAAGGAACCGCTGAACCGTCGTTCGGCGATCTCGATCAACTTCTAAGATCGAACGTCTTTGAGATTTGGGGCTCGGCCGAAAGGCCGGGCCCTTTTTCTTGGGCCGTCCCCACCGAAAGGACGCTCCCGATGGGGCGTCGGGAGCGTCAATATCCACGATCTCACGGGCGAAGCGGTCGTCGCTACGGGCCAACCTTTTGGGGCGTCGGCCTCAGGCCTCAAGACGCCGTCTTCGGGGGGCGGCGCCCTTGCTGGAACCGTTTTGGTCGGGCGAGATCGCGTTCACGCGGACAATTTGACCCAGTAAGTCGTCGACTATGCGCCTGACCACGTCACGGACCAGTCAAAACGCTCCACCCTGACCAGCCGTGACAATTCGCGCGGGAGCGGCGAGGGCGTCCCCAGGGCTTGGGCCACGACATGCTCGGCCAGCAGCGGCGCCAGGCAAAAGCCTCGGCCGCCTAGGCCGCTCAGCACGAACAGTCCGTCGGCGACCTGTCCGGCCACAGGCAGGTGATCGGCCGTGGCGACGCGCGTCGCCGCGCGTCCGTCCAGCGGCGCGTCGCCCAAGCGCGCCGCGAGCCGTGGCCGGCCCTTGGCTAAAGCGTCCCGATTTCGGGCGTGATCTTCCGGCCGTTCGTCGACGCCCAGGTCGCCGCGATCATGGGTCGCCCCGAACAGAACGCCGTCGCGGGTGGGGATCGCATAGCCGCCGAACGCGGCGGCGGTGCGGTGCGGCCCTTCGTCCAGACGGGTCCAACTGGCCTGGCCGCGGATCCAAAGATGGGGGAAGCCAGGCAGCAGGCGGCCCAGCCCGGCTCCCGCCGCGACCACCACGACGTCGGCGCGCAGGATCTCGCGGCCAGCCGCGTCGAGCAGGCGCCAACCGTCGGCGTCGCGCGCGAGTGCGTGGACCTGACCGACGATCGCCGCGCCGCGCCAGGCTTCCAGCACGACCCTGGGCTCGACGACCAGGGCGCGTTCCAGGGCGAGGGCGGGGCCGCCGGGCTCGCCCAGGCGGTCCGAGGACGAGGCGAGCAAGGTCATCGAGCTCGGCTCGAAGATGTCCTGGGCCGCCACCGCGGCGAACCGCCCCTCGATCTGTTCGGTCTGAGCCAGTTGCAGCGCGCCCCGAGCGATCACCGCCTCGGGCAGGTCTTCATAGAGATCGATCGCCCGGCCGAACGCCTGGGCGTGCAGCGCGGCGCGGTGACCGCCGCCGGCGTCGACGGCGGGCGTGACCAGGGCGGCGGGATTGCCCGAGGCGGGGGTCACGCCGTCATCGATGATGGTCGCCGCCAGGCCCTGGGCCCGGGCGGCGCGGGCCAGGCTGACCGCCGCGACGCCGCCGCCGATGATCGCCAGGCTGGCGGGGCGCGGCGCCGGGCGGGGCGCGGGCAGAGCCGGGGCGGGAAGCCAGGCTTCCAACCGCTCGGCCTTGCGGCCAAAGCCCGGGCGTTTGGCGATCTCGAATCCCGCGGCCTGCAGACCCCTCCGCACCGCGCCGGCGACGGTGAAGGTCGCCGCGCGGGCGCCGGGCGCCGAGCGCGCGGCGACGGCGGCCAGGATGTCCTCGCTCCACATCGCCGGATTGAGGGCGGGCGAGAAGCCGTCCAGGAACCAGGCGTCGGCCGCGCCGTCCCAGGCCGCCAGCGCCGCCCGCACGTCCATCACCGCCAGGTCCAGGGTGGCGCGAAAGCCGGGCAGGTCCAGGCGGTGGAAGCCCCGCGCCTGGCCGGGCCAGCGGTCGAGCAGGACCCGAGCGGCCTCGCCGAGCTCGGGCCAGACGGCCAGGGCCCGGGCGGCGTCATCCCGGCTGATCGGATGGGCTTCGATCGAGAAGATGTGCAGCCGCGCGTCAGCCGGCGCTTCGCGTCGCCACAGGTCCAACAGGGCGGCGATGTTCAGTCCCGTGCCAAAGCCCAGTTCGCCCACCACGAACCGATCGCGCCCGGCGAAGGCGTCAGGCAGGCCGCAGCCGGCCAGGAACACCGCGCGGGTTTCGGCCAGGCCGTCGGCGCTGGAGAAATAGACGTCGCCATAGAGCCGGGAGCGCGGCAGGCCGTCCGCGGTCCAGACAAGGGGCGAGGCGTCGTCGGAGGGCTCGGCGGTGTCGCTCATGCGGGGCTAAAGCCGCTCCGTCACGCGCGCTGTCAATCCGAGCCGAGGCTCGCGCACGAAAAAGGGCCGCCCGACGGACGGCCCTTTGATCGAGGGGCGCGGACGGCTTTTAGTGAGCGGCCTTTTTCTCTTCCGCAACCGGGGCCGGGGCCGGCTGAGCGGGCGCCTTGGCGGTGGAGGCGGGGGCTTCGGCGGCGCTCGCGGCGTCGTCCTCCGCCATCGGCGCGGCGGCGGCGTCGGCGGCGGCCTTGTTGGCGTCGGCGGCGGCCTGTTCCTGGGCGGTCGCGGCGTCCTGCACCGTTCCGGCGCCGGCGGCGGCGGCCTCGGCGGCGGCGGTCGACGCCTCGCCGCCCTCGTCCTTCTTGCCACAGGCGGCCAGCGAGAGGGCCGAGACGGCCACGCCCACGATTACGAGCGTACGGAGAACCTGGGTGTTCATGGAAATCCCTTACGGCTGATAGCTTAAGCGCGTCGCGCGCTGATCAGGGCGACGTCTACAGGCGCAAGGGAATACCGGTTCGATCGGGTGCGCAAGCGCCAGGTCACGCGCCCGTGATTACTTCGGCGACAGATTCGGATCGCGGGATCAGGCTTCGTTGGGGATCTGGGACAGGGCTTCTTCCAGCTCCAGGAAGCTGGGCTGAGCCGCGCTCGGCACGTTGCCGCGACCGATCTCGACCGAGATCTGGGCGGCGTTGCCATGCAGGTGGGCGACCAGAACGGCCTGGATGATCTTGTAGAAGGCCGCGTCGTCGTCGATCACCGCGGCCAGACGGGTCGCCATGGGGCCGACTAGACCATAGGCCATGAACACGCCCAGGAAGGTGCCGACCAGGGCGCTGCCGATCATCATGCCCAGCACGGCCGGCGGTTCGCTGATCGAGCCCATGGTCTTGATGATGCCCAGCACGGCGGCGACGATGCCCAGGGCGGGCAGGCCGTCAGCCAGTTGGGTCAGGGCGTGGGCGGGGCCATGCGCCTCGTGATGGTGCTTTTCGAGCTGCTTTTCCATCGCGTCTTCGACCTGGTGCGGATCTTCCAGGTTCATGGTCATCATCCGCAGGGTGTCGCAGATGAAGTCGACGGCGAAGTGGTCCTTGGTGATCTTGGGATAGCGCGAAAAGATCGAGCTCTCGTGCGGCTTTTCGATGTGGCTTTCCAGGGCGATGACGCCCTTGGACTTCATCGTCTTGGTCAGCAGGAACAGCAGGGCCAGCAGATCGCGATAGTCGGAATTCTTCCACTTCGGGCCGGCGAAGATCTTGCCGAAGCCTGCGGCGGTGCCCTTGATCACCGTCATCGAGTTGGCGATCAGGAAGGCGGCGACGCCGGCCCCCAGGATGGCCATCAGTTCGTGGGGCGCGGCTTCGATGATCACTTCCATCTTGCCGCCGGACATGACGAAGCTGCCAAACACCAGGCCGAAGAGCAGGACGATGCCGATGATCTGGAACATGACGGAAGCCGACCCCGAGAGTTGATGCGGCATCATCGCGGTTAATGATTAAGCCAAGGTTCCCGCCGGTCGGTTGGCGAGTTGCACGCGCGCCGCGCCCGGCCTAACAAGTGTTTGATGACTACCGCCACGCCAGAAACCCGGAGCAACCGGGGCGCTTTCGCGATCCTCTTCGGAGTGTCGGTGGTCTCGGCCATGGGCAACAGCGGCATGTGGTCAGTCTTGCCGGCCATTG
>JAHINZ010000303.1 GCA_018895795.1 Alphaproteobacteria bacterium | reverse complement strand
CTGGTCGACGGCACCTCGCGGGCCGGGATCGAGGCGGCCCTGGTCTCGGTGCTGGCGCCGGGCGACGACGTGGTGGTGGTCAATGCCGGCCGCTTTGGTCTGCTGTTGTCCGAGATCGCCGAGCGCTGCGACGCCAAGGTCACCCTGGTCGAGGGCGAGTGGGGCCAGGTCATCGACCCGCAGGCGGTCGAGGACGCCGTGGCCCGGGTCAAGCCGCGCCTGGTGGCCTGCGTGCACGGCGACACCTCCACCACCATGGCCCAGCCGATCGAGGCCATCGGCGAGATCTGCCGCCGGCACGACGCCCTGCTGTATGTCGACGCCACCGCCACCCTGTCGGGCATGAGCTGCCCGGTCGACACCTGGCGGGCCGACATCGTCACCGCCGGTCTGCAGAAATGCCTGGGCGGCCCCTCGGGCTCGGCCCCGATCACCATCAGCGACCGCGCCGCCGAGCACATCGCCGGCCGCAAGCATGTGGAGCGCGGCATCGCCACGGCGGGCGCCGTCAGCGGCAATGGCCGCCGCATCGCCTCGAACTATTTCGATCTGGCGATGATCATGGACTACTGGTCCGACAAGCGCCTGAACCACCACACCGAAGCGGCCAGCATGCTGTACGCCGCCCGCGAATGCGCCCGCGTGGCGCTGGAGGAAGGGCTGGAAGCCCGCTTCGCCCGGCACGCTTCGGCCGGTGCCGCCGTGGTGGCGGGGGTCGAGGCGATGGGCCTGCAGGTCTATGGCGACAAGGCTCACAAGATGACCAATGTCACCGGCGTCTGGATCCCCTCCGGCGTCGATGGCGACCGCGTCCGGGCCCGCATGCGCACCGAATTCGAGATCGAGATCGGCACGGCCTTTGGGCCTCTGACCGGCAAGATCTGGCGGATCGGGGCGATGGGCGTCAATGCGCGCAAGCACGCGGTGCTGACCACCCTGGCGGCGCTGGAGGCGGTGCTGCGCTGGGAGGGCTTTGCGGCCACGCCGGGGGCCGGCGTCGATGCGGCGGCGAAGGTATTTTCGTGATGGAGGCGGCCAAACTCATCTTCCCCCTCCGGGGGAGGAGCGCCGCAGGCGCGGAGGGGGCAAGTCCAGCGACCACCCACTCGCCCCCACCTGACCGCTGCGCGGTCGTCCGCCCCCGTAGGGGGCAGATGAGATGACGCCCTACCCCCGCGACCTCATCGGCCACGGCCAACACCCGCCCCAAGCCGCATGGCCCAACGGCGCGAAAATCGCCGTGCAGTTCGTCCTCAACTATGAGGAAGGCGCCGAGCGGTCCGTCCTGCATGGCGACCCGGCCAGCGAATATTTCCTGTCGGAGATGGTCGGCGCCCAGCCGATCGCCCACATGCGCCACATGGCGATGGAGAGCCTGTACGAATACGGCTCGCGCGCCGGGTTCTGGCGCATCCGCCGACTGTTCGACGACCTGGGTTTGCCGCTGACGGTGTTCGGCGTCGCCCAGGCCATGACGCGCCACCCCGAGGCGGTCGAGGCGATGATGTCATCGGGCTGGGAGATCGCCAGCCACGGCTATCGCTGGATCGACTATCAGCACTTCACGCTCGAGGAGGAGCGCGAGCATATCGGCCGCGCCATCGAGATCCAGACCCGCCTGACCGGCCAGCGCCCCCTGGGCTGGTATCAGGGCCGCACCAGCCCCAACACCGCGCGGCTGATCAGCGAGGACGGCGGCTTTGTCTATGACGCCGACAGCTATGCCGACGACCTGCCCTATTATGACGCCCAGCACGGCCGCCCGCAGCTGATCGTGCCCTATACGCTGGACGCCAACGACATGCGCTTCACGGCGGCCCAGGGCTTCAACACCGGCGAGCACTTCTTCACCTATCTGCGCGACGCCTTCGACGCCCTGTATGCCGAGGGCGACACGGCGCCGAAGATGATGAGCATCGGCCTGCACTGCCGGGTGGTCGGCAAGCCCGGCCGGATCCTGGGCCTCAAGCGCTTCCTTGAGCACGTGATGGCCCACGACAAGGTCTGGGTGGCCCGGCGGATCGACATCGCCCGGCACTGGCTGGCGACCCATCCGTATGGGGGGAAGGCATGAGCGGCGCACCGCCCCTGACCCTGGACCGCCTCAACAGCATGAACCAGACCGGCTTCACCACCGCCCTGGGCTTCGCGTTCGAGCTGTCGCCCTGGGTGGTGGAACGCGCCTGGGACGCGCGGCCGTTCGACAGCGTCGAGGGGATGCACGCGGCCATGATGGCCGTGCTGGACGCCTCGACCACCGTCGACAAGCTGGCCCTGATCCGCGCCCACCCCGAACTGGCCGGCAAGGCCGCCATCGCCAAGACCCTGACCGCCGAAAGCGCCGCCGAACAGGCCGGCGCCGGCCTCGACACCCTGACGCCGGCCGAGTTCGAACGGTTTCACGCCCTGAACGCCGCCTATGCCGCGCGGTTT
>JAHINZ010000302.1 GCA_018895795.1 Alphaproteobacteria bacterium | reverse complement strand
TCGCGCACGCGGCGCACGATGTCCAGGTAGGCCAGCGCCGGCTTGACCATGACCATGTCGGCGCCCTCGGCGATGTCGAGCATCACCTCGCGGATGGCTTCCTCGGTATTGGCCGGGTCCATCTGATAGGTCTTCTTGTCGCCCGGTCCCTTGCTGTTGGGGCCGCCCGCCAGTTTCGCCGAGCCGATGGCGTCGCGGTACGGGCCATAGAAGGCCGAGGCGTATTTGGCGGCGTAGGACATGATCATCGTGTCCTGGAAGTTGGCGCCCTCCAGGGCCGCGCGCAGGGCGCCGACCCGGCCGTCCATCATGTCGGACGGGGCCAGGATGTCGGCGCCAGCCTCGGCCTGCATCAGCCCCTGTTCGATCAGGCGCTCGATGGTCGGATCGTTGAGGATCCGGCCGCCTTCAATCACGCCGTCGTGGCCGTGGTCGGTGAACGGGTCCAGGGCGACGGCGCACATGATGCCGACCTCGGGGGCGGCGTCCTTCATGGCCTTGACGGCGCGGGGGATGACACCGTCGGGATCGGCGGCGATCGAGCCGGTGGCGTCCTTCCGGGCGCCGTCGATGTGCGGGAAGATGGCGATGGCGGGGATGCCCAGATCGCGGGCTCGCACGGCGGCCTTGGCGGCCTCCTTGACCGACAGGCGTTCGACGCCCGGCATCGAGGCCACCGGGATCACGCCTTCGCCCTCATGCACCACCATCGACCAGATCAGGTCGGAGGGGCGCACCTCGGTCTCGCGGACCAGGCGGCGAGTCCAGTCGGCTTGGCGCAGGCGGCGCAGGCGGGTGGCGGGGTAGGGGGCGAGCGGGGGCGTGGTCATGCCCTAGGGTTTCGCGCGGGAGGGCGGCCAAGGCAAGGGCGGCGGGGCCCTTAAGCGCCCGCCGCCTCCGCGATCAGGTATAGACGAAGCTGGCCTCGTCCAGATCGATAGCCGGCAGGGCGTCCTTCTCCAGCCAGTAGTCCTGGGTGTGACGCCATTCGGGCTTGTCGCCGGCCCGGGGCAGCAGGTGCAGGCCGCGCATCAGATAGCCGGGATTGAAGTTCTCGGGATCGATCCAGCCCGACAGCGGCATGTCTTTGTCTTCCGGGCGCAAGGCGACCTCGACCTGTTTGGCCCCCTTGGCGTCCATATGGGCCAGCAGGCGGCAGACGAAGTCGCCGATCAGGTCGGCGCGCAGGGTCCAGCTGGCGCGGAAATAGCCGAACACCCAGATCATGTTGGGCACGCCGGTGAACATCATGCCGCGATAGGTGACGGTGTCGGCGAAGTTCAGCGGCTTGTCGTCGATGACGAAGTCGATGTCGCCCAGGACGTTCAGGTTGAAGCCGGTGGCGGTGATGATGATGTCGGCGTCGAGGGTTTCGCCGGACTTCAGCAACAGGCCGGTCGGGGTGAAGCGATCGATCTCGTCGGTGACCACCGAGGCCTTGCCCGAGGCGATGCCCTGGAACAGGTCGCCGTCCGGCACGAAGGCGATCCGTTGCCGCCAGGGGCGATAGCGGGGCGTGAAGTGCTTGGCGATGTCGAAGTCCTCGCCCAGGAAGGCCTTCACCCCCTCCAGCAACTCGGCCGTGACGGCCTCGGGCTCCGCGACAGCGCGATGGGTGAACATCTCCTGGTCGAACAGGGCCTTGCGGCGGACGATTTCGTGAATCCAGGTCTCGTCGATCTGCAGTTCGCGCAGGGTGTTGGCGAGGTCGTTCTCGTTGCGGCCCGGCACGAAATAGGTCGGCGAGCGCTGCAGCAGGGTGACGTGTTCGCAGTCGCCGGCGATGGCCGGCACCAGGGTGGCGGCGGTGGCGCCCGATCCGATCACGACGACCTTTTTGCCCTTGTAGTCGAGGTCCTTGGGCCATTCCTGCGGGTGGATGACCTGGCCCTTGTAGTCGCTCATGCCGGGCCATTGCGGCGTGTAGCCCTGCAATTGGCGATAATAGCCCTGGCACATCCACAGGAAGTTGGTCGTGAAGCGCTGGGTCTGACCGTCGCCGCGCGTCACCTCCAGGGTCCACAGCTTGTCGGCGCTGGACCAGCTGGCGCGGGTGATCTTGTGGCCATAGCGGATGTGGCGGGCCAGACCGTTGTCCTCGATCACCTCGCCCATATATTTGAGGATCTCGGCGGCGCTGGCGATCGGCGGACCTACCCAGGGCTTGAACCGGTAGCCGAAGGTGTAGAGGTCGCTGTCCGAACGGATGCCCGGATAGGTGTGACTGCGCCAGGTGCCGCCGAAGTCGCCGAGCGCTTCAAGAACGGCGAAGCTTGTTCCCGGACGCTGGGTGGTCAGGTGATAGGCTCCGCCGATGCCGGATATGCCGGCGCCGACGATGATCACGTCAAAATGTTCGGTGTCAGCGGTCGTCGACGCTCTTTCGAGCGTGGTCGCTTGCGTCATCTGGCCCTCCCAGGCGCGACGGACCCTTTGGCCTCGTCGTGTTTCCGTCCCAAACGCCTCTTTCGGGCGTCTAACTAATCACTGTAAACTTGAAGCTGGCCTTCTGTTTGATGCGGATCAAGCGGTTTCTGATTTCGAGCGCGCCCTCGGGGCGATGGGGCATGCTAATTGACAACGGCGGTGGGGCGCGGCACCTCGTCGGCCAACGAAGAGCGAGGATGGTTCTGCCTCGCATGGGAGGATATCGCGCATGGATTTCGCACTCAGCGCCGATCAGCTGGCCATACAGGACGCCGCGCGCGCCTTTGCCGAGGGACAGCTTGCCCCGCATTCGGCCGAATGGGACGAAAAGCGGCATTTCCCGGTCGACGTCTTGCGCCAGGCCGCCGCTCTGGGTTTCGCCGGCATCTATGTGCAGGAAGACGTCGGCGGCACGGGCCTGTCGCGCCTCGACGCCTCGATCATCTTCGAGGCGCTCAGCTATGGCGACGTCTCGACGGCGGCCTATTTGACGATCCACAACATGGCCTCGTGGATGATCGATCGGTTCGGGTCCGATGAGCTGCGCCAGCGTTATCTGCCGCGTCTGACCACCATGGACCTGATCGCCAGCTATTGCCTGACCGAGCCGGGCGCGGGCTCGGACGCGGCCCATATGCGCACGACGGCGCGGCTGGACGGCGACCAATATGTGCTGAACGGCGGCAAGGCCTTCATCTCGGGCGGCGGTGTTTCGGACGTCTATGTGGTGATGGCCCGCACCGGCGGCGACGGGGCCAAGGGCGTCTCGGCCTTCGTGGTCGAGAAGGGGACGCCAGGCCTCAGCTTCGGGGCCAATGAGCGCAAGATGGGTTGGAACTCCCAGCCGACGGCGGCCGTGAACTTCGACGACTGCCGCGTGCCGGTCGCCAACCGCATCGGCGAAGAAGGCGAGGGCTTCCGCTTCGCCATGATGGGCCTGGACGGCGGGCGACTGAACATCGCCTCCTGCTCGCTGGGCGGCGCGCAGTTGGCCCTGGACACCGCCAAGGCCCATCTGGAGACCCGCAAGCAGTTCGGCAAGCCGCTGAAGGACTTCCAGGCCCTGCAGTTCAAGCTGGCCGATATGGCCACCGAGCTGGAGGCGGCCCGGCTGATGGTGCGCCGCGCGGCCCATGCGCTGGACAACAAGGACCCGCAGGCGACCAAGTTCTGCGCCATGGCCAAGCGCTTCGCCACCGACGCCGGCTTCCAGGTGGCCAATGACGCGCTGCAACTGCACGGCGGCTACGGCTATCTGCAGGACTATCCGCTGGAGCGCATCGTCCGCGATCTGCGGGTGCACCAGATCCTGGAAGGCGCCAACGAGATCATGCGGGTGATCATAGCGCGCGAGATGTTCCGGCCGTGAGATGGTCGTGTTAGTCTGACCATAACTGGTCAGAATGAGATCTTCCCATGCGTGAAGTCGGCGTGCTCGAAGCCAAGACCCATCTGTCGGCCTTGCTCGACGCCATCGAGAAGGACGGCGAGACGGTGACCATCACCCGGCATGGGCGGGCGGTGGCCAGACTGTGTCCGGCGAGCGAGGCCAGTGGGCCGGCGCCGCGAAGGGCCTCGGCGGCGGAGCTTACCGAACGCTTTCAGGCGCTTCGTGAGCGGATCGCGGCGGCTAATCCAGACGCTGAAGGCCTAACGTGGGAAGCGCTGAAGGACGACGCGCGTCGGTGAGTACCGTCGTTCTGGACGCCTCGGCGGCTTTGGCTTGGATCCTGCCGACACAAGCCACGCCCGCCGCGGCGGCGCTGTTGGACCAAAGCAACGACTTGATCTTCGAAGCGCCTGATATCTTCGCGTGGGAGGTCCGCAACGTTCTTCTGGCCCTGGATCGCCGGGGTGTGTTGGCGGCAGGTGAGTATGATGAGGCCCTGGCGATCTACCATGACTTGGTTGTGCGGCTCAGCCCGCCGGTCTTCGAGCTGGACAGGCTCGCCGTCCTAGCGCGCGCGGCGCGTCTCAGCCTTTTCGACGCCGCCTATTTCGCGCTGGCCCTTGACCGGGGCTGGCCTCTTGCCTCACGCGATGCAGCCCTGCTGTCGGCCGCCCGCGCAGCGGGCGTCGAGTGTTTTGACCTGAGATGACAAACTGAATGCTGTACCTTTGCCGCCACGGCCAGACCGAGTGGAACCGCGCGCATCGTCTGCAGGGACAGGCCGAGGCCGACCTGACGCCGCTGGGGCGTCTGCAGGCCGCCGCCATGGCTGACCTGTTGCACGACCTGACCGCGCGCGAGCCGTCGGCCGACTGGCGGATCGTCGCCAGTCCGTTGCGCCGGGCGCGGGACACCGCCAAAGCGATCGCCGACAGGCTTGGCCTGGAGGTCGCGTTCGACGACCGGCTGATGGAGCTGACGGTCGGCGAGTGGGAGGGGCGTCTCTATGCCGATGTGCGGCGCGAGCGTCCCGAGGCCTTCGAGAGTCCGGAATGGTTCTTTACGGCGCCGGGCGGCGAGACCTATGAGCAGGTCATGGCCCGGGTGTCCGACTGGCTGGGCGCGCAGGCGGCCGAACCCGAGCGGCGGCTGATCGTGGTCAGCCACGGCATCGCGGGTCGACTACTGCGGGGCGCCTATGCCGGGCTGTCGCGCGAAGCCACCCTGGCCCAGGACGTGCCGCAGGACGCCCTTTATCGCCTCAGCGCCGGCCAGATCGCCCGCCTGGACTGTGAACCCGTTGAGGAACCCGCCAAGGAACAAGCATGAACGACCCCGCCGAGATCATTGTTCGCGTTCATAAAAACGTCGGCCGCATCACCTTGAACCGGCCCAAGGCGCTGCACGCCCTGACTCTGGGCATGTGCGAGACGATGATCGAGACCCTGCTGAAGTGGCAGGCCGATCCCGAGATCGACATGGTGATGATCGACCACACCGGCGAGCGCGGCTTCTGCGCCGGCGGCGACATCCGCATGCTGGCCGAAAGCGGGGCGGGGGACGGCGTCGCCGCGCGCCGGTTCTTTCACACCGAGTATCGGCTGAACCATCTGCTGTTCACCTATGACCGCCCTGTGGTGGCGATCATGGACGGGGTGGTGATGGGCGGCGGCGTCGGGATCTCGATGCCCGCCCACTATCGGATCGCCACCGAACGCACGACCTTCGCCATGCCCGAGACCGGCATCGGCCTGTTCCCCGACGTGGGCGGCGGCTGGTATCTGCCGCGTCTTCCGGGCAAGGCGGGGCTGTGGCTGGCCCTGACCGGGGCGCGGATCAAGGGCGCGGACTGCCTGCGCCTGGGGATCGCCACCCATTTCGTCGAATTCGGCGCGATCGAGGGGCTGAAAAAGGCCATCACGGCCGATCACCGCCGCATCGACGAGATCCTCAAGACCTTCCGCGCCGACGCCGGCAAGGCCCCCTTGGCCAGCATCGAGCAGGATCTCAACCGGCTGTTCGTCGGCGACAGCGTCGAGCAGATCTTCGAGTTTCTGGCGATGGATTCCAGCGATTGGGGCAAGGCCCAGCTGGCGGTCCTGAAGACCAAGTCGCCCCAGACCCTGAAGGTCGCCTTCCGGCAACTGGAGTTGGGCGCGGTGGCCGAGGACTTCGCCGAGCACATGGCCATGGAGTACCGGATCGGCGCCCGTGTCGTGCGGATGCACGATTTTCTGGAGGGCGTCCGGGCGGTGATCATCGACAAGGACAACGCCCCGCGCTGGTCGCCCGACAGCCTGGCGGGGGTGAGCGAGGCGTCGCTAGACGATATTTTTGCGCCTTTGCCGCCGCAAGAGGAATGGACGCCGCTGACGTAGCGGACGTCGTGCGCTAAAGTGCGCGCAACAAGAAGTCGTGCGCTAACGTGCGCGCAACAAGAACACGCCCCGGTTCGGAAGGAATGCCATGCGTAAGCCGCTTCTCAGTCTCGTCGCCGTGCTAGGCCTCGCCGCCTGCGCCACGACGCCCATGGGACCGCCGCCGCCGCCGCCCCCGCCGCCTTCAGGTCATGTCGCCGCCGCCATTCCAGCCAATATCGCCGCCGCGATCGCCGATCCGGCGCGCCCGGCCGCCGACATGGTGCGTGACGCCGATCGCATGCCGGCCGAGATCCTGACCTTCGCGGGCGCCAGGACCGGCGCCAAGGTGGCGGATCTCATCCCGGGCGGGGGCTATTTCACGCGGCTCTTCGCCAAGGCCGTCGGCCCCCGGGGCAAGGTCTATGCCTATGTGCCTGACGAGCTGACCAAGCTGGCCAATCGCGAGCCGGCGGTGAACGCCATCGCCCGCGATCCGGCCTATGCCAATGTGATGGTGATCCTCGACACCCTGCCGAAGTTCTCGGCGCCCGAGAAGCTGGACCTGGTGTTCACGGCCCAGAACTATCACGACATGCACGACAAGTTCATGGGCCCGGCCGACCTGTCGGCCGTCAACAAGGCCGTCTTCCGCTCGCTCAAGCCCGGCGGCGTTTTCGTGATCATCGATCACGCGGCGCCGGCGGGTTCGGGGCTGCGCGACACCGAGACCCTGCATCGGATCGACTCGGCGGTGGTGAAGTCCGAAGTGACCGCGGCGGGCTTCGTCTTCGAAGGCGAGAGCCGCGTCCTGCGCAATCCCGCCGATAAACGGGACGTCAGCGTCTTCGACCCGTCGATCCGCGGCAAGACCGACCAGTTCGTCTACAAGTTCCGAAAGCCGGCCGGCGCGCGCTAGTCCATAAATCCTGTCATCCCGGCCAAGCGCGCAGCGCGCCGAGCCGGGATCGCCGGAAGCTCTGAGTCTGCTGCGGTCCCGGCTCTTCCCACGGCTTTCGCCGGGGTCCGCCCGGGATGACAGTTTTGAAGGAATAAGAACCGCGCCCATGAGGCGCGGTTCGCATTTGGGAGCGACACCATGACCCGCATCGCCTTCATCGGCCTGGGCAATATGGGCGGCGGCATGGCCGCCAACCAGGCCAAGGCGCAACACCAGGTCAGGGCGTTCGACCTTTCGGCCCCCGCGGTCGAGCGGGCGGTCGCGGGCGGTTGCCAGGCGGCGAGCTCGGTCGCCGAGGCGGTGGCGGACGCCGAGGTGGTGATCACCATGCTGCCCGCCGGCCCGCACGTGCGATCGGTCTATGGCGAGCAGATCCTGGCGGCCGCGCCCCAATCCGCCCTGTTGCTGGATTGTTCGACGATCGATGTCGACAGCGCCCGCGCCGTGGCCCAGCAGGCGACGCAAGCCGGCTTCCGCTTCGCCGATGCGCCGGTGTCGGGCGGGATCATGGCCGCCGAGGCCGGGACCCTGGCCTTCATGGTCGGGTGCGACGCCGCCGACTTCGCGGCCGTCGAGGCCGCCCTGGCGCCGATGTCGCGGGTGACCATCCACGCCGGCGCGCACGGGGCGGGGCAGGCGGCCAAGATCTGCAACAACATGCTGCTGGGCGTCTCGATGCTGGGAACCTGCGAGGCCTTCGCCTTGGCCGAGAAGCTGGGCCTGGCCGCCGACCGCTTCTTCGAGATCGCCAGCAAGTCGTCGGGCCAGTGCTGGTCGGTCTCGACCTATTGCCCCGTGCCGGGCGTTGGGCCCCAGACCCCGGCCGATCGCCACTATGAGGGCGGGTTCGCCACGGCGATGATGCTGAAGGATCTGAAGCTGGCCCAGGAGGCCGCCGCCAAGGCGGGCGCCTCCACGCCGATGGGCGCTCAGGCCGAGGCGTTGTACGCCCTGTTTGACGCCAACGGCTTTGGCGGCAAGGATTTCTCGGCCGTGATCCAGATGCTGCGCGGCAAGTTGAGCGATCTGAACTGACGGCGCCGGACGATCGGATCGGGCGATGAAGGGGCGATTTCTTAAAGCTAAGTAATCCTCCCTATGTGGACAGCGGCCTCCCGCCTATGCGAAACGCGATGTATCGATAAGGGACCGACGGTCCGGCGGTCTTGTCCGTCTGGCGGTCGAGCAAGAAGACCATGGATTACAAATCCGCGTTTAGCGCCGCTGTCAGCCAGATCCGTGAAGAGGGTCGCTACCGCGTATTCGCCGATCTCAAGCGCCATCGCGGCGCTTTCCCGCGCGCCACCTGGACGGGTCCGGACGGCGGCGAGAGCGAGGTCGTGGTCTGGTGCAGCAACGACTATCTCGGCCAGGGCCAGAACCCGGTGGTGCTCGACGCGATGCACGCCGCCATCGACCAGCATGGCTCGGGCTCGGGCGGCACCCGCAACATCTCGGGCACCAATCATCACCATGTCGAACTGGAGGCGGAACTCGCCGACCTGCACGGCAAGGAAGGCGCGCTGCTGTTCACCTCGGGCTATGTTTCGAACGAAGCCAGCCTCAGCGTTCTCTACAAGATCCTGCCGGGTCTGATCATCTTCTCCGATGAGCAGAACCACGCCTCGATGATCGCCGGCATCCGCAACGGCGGCGGCAAGCGTCACATCTTCCGCCACAACGACCTGGCGCATCTGGAGGAGCTGCTGGCCGCGGCTCCGGCCGACGCGCCCAAGCTGGTGGCGTTCGAAAGCGTCTATTCGATGGACGGCGACATCGCCGACATCGGCGCGACCGCGGCCCTGGCCAAGAAGTACGGCGCGATGACCTATCTCGACGAGGTTCACGCCGTGGGCATGTACGGCTCGCGCGGCGGCGGCGTCGCCGAGCGCGACGGCGTCATGGACCAGATCGACATCATCGAAGGCACGCTGGGCAAGGCGTTCGGCGTGATGGGCGGCTACATCACCGGCGATAGCGAAGTGATCGACGCCATCCGGCTGATGGCCTCGGGCTTCATCTTCACCACCTCGCTGCCGCCGGCCCTGACCGCCGGGGCCCTGGCCAGCGTCAAGTGGCTGAAGCAGCATCCCGAAGTGCGCGAAACGCACCAGGAGCGCGCCAAGACCCTGAAGGCGATGTTCAAGGCCGCGGGTTTGCCGGTGATGGAAAACGACAGCCACATCGTTCCGGTCATGGTGGGCGATCCCAACCACACCAAGCTGATCAGCGACATGCTGCTGGCTGAGCACGGCGTCTATGTGCAGCCGATCAACTATCCGACGGTGCCGCGCGGCACCGAGCGACTGCGCTTCACCCCGACGCCGTTCCATACCGACGACATGATGCGCAAGCTGGTCGTGGCGATGGAACAGCTGTGGGCCCACTGCAACGTGGCGCGCATGGGCGGCTACGCGGCCTAGATCAAACCCGCCCATCCCGCTTTGGCGGGATGCGCGGCGCGAGGCCTAGCGTCCGCGCCGGACGCCCTTGCCCAGGCCGATATGCTTGGCGAACTCCGAGCGTTGCGCCGCATAGTCGGGCGCGACCATCGGGTAGTCGGCGGGCAGTCCCCATTTGCGGCGATAGGCCTCGGGGCTCATGTCGTAGTGCGTCCGTAGATAGCGTTTGAGCATCTTTAGATGCTTGCCGTCTTCCAGGCAGACAATGTGGTCGCTCTGAACCGAGCGCGACACGGGAACCGCGGGCTTGCTCTTTTCAGGCGCGCGGGGAGCCCCGATGGAACCGACGGCCAGCAGAGCTTGGTGAACGGTTCGGATGAGCTCGGGGATTACCGCCGGGCTGACGGCGTGCTTTCCGACATAGGCGGCGACAATGTCCGTGCTCAGTCCCAGGAAGTCCGGCGTCCGGCCGGCCTTTGAATCCAGCTCGCCACTGTGCGACACCATGAATCCTCACTCTAATTGTGATCACGTTTTTGGCCCGGGGACGGCTTCGTCCCCTCAGAACGGGACGAACGCGTGATTTTCTCCGAGGTTCCGAGATTGATCGCGGCGCGTAGGCCGTTAAAGAGAGCGCCACTGACTCCCCGCAGTGTCTGGAGACCGCCCATGACCGCAAACGATTCCACCCTGACCGCCTTCTTCGGCGCGGACCTCGCCACGGCGGACCGCGACATCTTCGATCGGATTGGCCTGGAGCTGGGGCGTCAGCAAAACCAGATCGAGCTGATCGCCTCGGAAAACGTCGTCTCGCGGGCGGTGCTGGAGGCCCAGGGCTCGATCCTGACCAACAAGTACGCCGAAGGCTATCCGGGCAAGCGCTACTACGGCGGCTGCGAATTCGTCGACGAGATCGAGACGATCGCCATCGAACGGGCCAAGCAGCTGTTCGGCGCCGGCTTCGCCAATGTCCAGCCGCACTCGGGTTCGCAGGCCAACCAGGCGGTCTTCATGGCCCTGCTGCAACCGGGCGACTGCTTCCTGGGCATGGACCTGGCCGCCGGCGGCCATTTGACGCATGGCAGTCCCGCCAACCAGTCGGGCAAGTGGTTCAAGCCGGTGTCCTATTCGGTGCGCCCGCAGGACTCCCTGATCGATTATGACAACGTGGCCGAGGTCGCGCAGCGTGAGAAGCCCAAGCTGATCATCGCCGGCGGCAGCGCCTACAGCCGCGAGATCGACTTCGCCCGCTTCCGTCAGATCGCCGACAGCGTCGGAGCCTATCTGATGGTCGATATGGCGCACTTCGCGGGCCTGGTCGCCGGCGGAGCCTTCCCCAGCCCCATTCCTCACGCCCACGTCGTCACCACCACAACGCACAAGACCCTGCGCGGCCCGCGCGGCGGCTTGGTGCTGACCAATGACGAAGCGATCATCAAGAAGGTCAATTCGGCCGTCTTCCCGGGCCTTCAGGGCGGTCCGCTCGAGCATGTCATCGCCGCCAAGGCCGTCGCCTTCGGCGAGGCGCTGCGTCCGGAGTTCAAACTCTACGCCAAACAGGTCATCGCCAACGCGCGCGCCCTGGCCGAGGCCCTGGGCAAGTCGGGCGTCAATATCGTCTCGGGCGGCACCGACAGCCATCTGATGCTGGTGGACCTGCGGCCCAAGGGCGTGACCGGCCGCGACGCCGAGCACAGCCTCGAACGCGCCAACATGACCTGCAACAAGAACGGCGTGCCGTTCGACACCGCGCCGTTCACGGTCACCTCGGGCATCCGCCTGGGCACGCCGGCCGGCACCACGCGCGGGTTCGGCGAGGCTGAGTTCACCCGGGTCGGCGAATTGATCGGCGAGGTCATCAACGGCCTGTCGGCTCACGGCGCCGAGGGCAACAGCGCGGTCGAGTCTCAGGTGCGCGAGGAAGTGCTGGCCTTGACGGCGCGCTTCCCGATCTACAACTAATAGATTCGATTGAGCCGGGGAGGGCTAGATCATGCGCTGCCCGTTCTGCGGTCATATGGAAAGTCAGGTCAAGGACAGCCGCCCGTCGGAAGACGGCGCGGCCATCCGGCGTCGCCGCGCCTGCCCGGAATGCGGCGGACGGTTCACCACGTTCGAGCGGGTGCAGCTGCGCGAACTGACCATCCTGAAGCGGTCGGGTCGTCGCTCGCCCTTCGATCGCGAGAAGCTGGTGCGGTCGATTTCCCTGGCTACCCAGAAGCGCCAGGTGGACGCCGAACGTATCG
Organism: Alphaproteobacteria bacterium; assembly: GCA_018895795.1. Lineage (GTDB taxonomy): Bacteria > Pseudomonadota > Alphaproteobacteria > Caulobacterales > Caulobacteraceae > Caulobacter. Next base: position 4,582 of record JAHINZ010000302.1, on the reverse strand, counting down.
ATCGCATGATCAACGGCATCGTCCGGCAGCTGGAAAGCATGGGCGAGACCGAGCTGCCGTCCTCGACGGTGGGCGAGATGGTCATGAAGGCGCTGAAGGCCCTCGATGACGTCGCCTATGTCCGTTACGCGTCGGTTTATCGGGATTTCAAGGAAACTAGCGATTTCGCAAAGTTTTTGGGCGAAGAAGGTCTGAGCGACGTCGCGGACGAAGAGCTATAGGCGCATTCTGTTTCTATGCGGCCGAGTCTCCTGGCGCCGCGCCAGAGCCGGCCCTGGAGTTCGAGTTTTATGGTTGAAGACAAGATCCGTCTGCTGATCGTGGAGGGCCGGAGTTATTCGGGGATCTCCGACGAGCTGCTGCGCGGGGCCGCCCAGGCGATCGAAGCCTATGGCGCGGAATATGACGTGATCACCGTGTCCAGCGCGCTGCAGATCCCCAGCGCCGTGGCCTTGGCCGAAGAAGCCGGTCACCGCCCCGTTGGCGTGCGTTATGACGGCTTCGTGGCCTTGGGCTGCGTGATTCGCGGTGAGACCTACCATTTCGAGATCGTCGCCAACGAGACGGCCCGTGGCCTGCAGGATCTGGCCATCGGCAAGCGTCTGGCCATCGGCTTCGGCGTGCTGACCGTCGACGAGGAAGATCAGGCCTGGGCGCGGGCCAAGGTCAGCGAGGGCGATCGTGGCGGCGCGGCCGCCAAGGCTTGCCTCGAGACCGTGGCCCTCAAGCGGCAGCTGCTGGGTCAGAACCGATGAGCAAGGGTGGTCGCATCCAGCCGCGTTCGGTGGCCCGTCTGGCCGCCGTCCAGGCGCTGTATCAGATGGAAGTCTCGGGCGTGGGCGTCGACGCCGTGATTCGAGAGTTTTCCGAGCACCGTTTCGATCGTGACGTGGACGGCGAGAAGATGGCCGCCGCGGACGAGACCTTTTTCGCTGAACTCGCCAAGGGCGTCGTGGCCAAGCAGGGCGAGGTCGATCAGGCCATCGTCAAGCGTCTGGCTTCGGGCTGGCGCCTGGACCGCCTGGACGCCACCGCGCGCGCCGTTTTGCGCGCCGGCGCCTTTGAGTTGATCCATCGGCGTGATGTACCCACCGAGGTGGTCATCGACGAGTATGTCGAGATCGCCAAATCGTTCTTCGAAGGAGCGGAGGCTGGATTCATCAATGGCGCCCTCGACGCGATCGCCCGCGATGCAAGAACCTGACGCTGACGACGACTGGTTCGCCGAGGAGGTCCCGCCGGAAACGGTGGCGCCGCCGGCCGCCAATGAGTTCGACCATATCGCCCGCCTGCTGCGCCCGCTGACGCGCGGCGATCCTGTCGCGCTGGATCTGCTGGACGACGCGGCGGTGCTGCCCTCGCGGCCGGGTTACGACCTGGTGATCACCAAGGACGCCATGGTCGCCGGCGTGCATTTCCTGGCCGGCGAGCAGCTGGATGTGGTGGCCAAGCGGCTGCTGCGCACCAATCTTTCGGATCTCGCGGCCAAGGCGGCCGAGCCCTACGGCTATTTCCTGGCGGTGGGCTGGCCTTCCGGGACGACCGTGGCCGATCGGGAAGTCTTTGCCCGCGGCCTGGCCGAGGACGGCGCGCTTTATGATGTCAGCCTGCTGGGCGGCGACACCGTCACCACCTCGGGCGCCCTGGTGGTCTCGGCCACCTTCCTGGGCTGGGCCCCCTCCGGCGACGCCGTGTTGCGGCGCGGCGCGCGGGTCGGCGACCGGCTGATGGTCAGCGGCACGATCGGTGACGGCTGGCTGGGCCTGCTGGCCCACTGGGGCGAGGTCGAGGACCCGGACGGCGGCCTGGCCCGTCGCTATCGCATGCCGCCGCCGCGCCTGAGCATTCGCGACGCCCTGCGCGCCTATGCCCGCGCCGCCGCCGACGTTTCCGACGGCCTGCTGGCCGACACCGCCCATATCGCCAACGCCAGCGGCCTGCGGGTGCTGGTCGACCTTGATCGCCTGCCGTTGTCGCCCGGCGCCCGCAAATGGCTCGGCGCCCAGCCAGAAGCCGGCGAGGCGCGAATGTCGCTGGCCTCGGGCGGCGACGACTACGAGATCGTCTGCGCCGTGGACCCCACCGACGTGGCCGCCTTCCAGGCCGCTGCGATGGCCACCGGTGTCCCGTTCCGCGATATCGGCGAATTCGTCGAGGGCAAGGGGATCTGCGCCCTGTTCAAGGGCAAGGACATCACCCCCGAACGCCTGGGCTGGCTGCACGGTTAAGCGACCCTCAAGGCTTGGCGGCTATTGAGAGACCATGATCGCTCGTTCCGACCTCACGCGCCGCGCCTTGATCGCCTCGGTCCTGCTCGCCATGGCCAGTCCCGCCTTGGCCAGTGCCCCGAAGAAGAAGGAAGGCAAGGAGGGTGAGGCGCCCGCGCCGGATCCGATCGTCAAGCTGCAGCCGATCGCCATCCCGATCATCCTGGATGGGCGGCTGTTGAACTATGTCTTTGTCAATCTGTCCTTGAAGTTGGCGCCCACGGTTCCGGCGACCGTGATGGACGGCAAGGAGCCGTTCTTGCGCGACGCCATCGTTAAGGCGGCTCACGACAAGCCGTTCACGGCCGCCGACACCTATAATGAGGTCGATGCGGTCAAGCTGAAGGCCTTCGTGATGAGCCAGGCCGTCGGGCTGGTCGGCAAGGGCAAGGTGGCGTCGGTAGACATCGTCAAACAGATCGCCCGTCGGCAGTTGCCGCTTCCGGCCGGCGCGCGCCGGCCGTCCCCGCCGGCCCCGTCCAACCTCGAACACTAGGCGCCGCGCCAGGCTCCTTCGCGGGTCGTTTTGCCCCCACGGATCGTCCGTGCGCGCGCCGCTTGCGCAGCCCTGTCCCATTTGGCACTGTCCTCGCCTTGGCGCGCCGTGCGCGCCAATTAGGGAGCATCGAGGGGGCACGAGGCCATAAGGCCCGCCCGTCGATCCGAACGGCGGCTTGATCGTGATCAAGGCGCCTGAAGCGGATTGGCGTCCCCTCGTGATTGGAAGCGCGAAGGGGCAATTTACGGATGAGTTCTTGGCTTTATGCGGCCATAGCGGCCGGGCTGCTGGCGGTGCTGTACGGCGTCGTACAGACGGCAAGCTTGATGCGGGCCTCGCCCGGTAATGCGAAAATGCAGGAGATCGCCGCGGCGATCCAGGAAGGCGCTCAGGCCTATCTGAAGCGCCAATACACCACGATCGCCCTGGTGGGCGTGGTGGTGATCGCGCTGCTGACCTTCTTCTTCAAGTCCTGGGAGCAGCCCGTCGGCTTCGCCCTGGGCGCCATCCTGTCGGGAGCCGCGGGCTTCGCCGGCATGCTGATCTCGGTCCGCGCCAATGTCCGCACGGCTCAGGCCTCGTCGGAGAGCCTGGCCAAGGGCCTGTCGATGGCCTTCACCTCCGGCGCCGTCACCGGCATGCTGGTGGCCGGCTTCGCCCTGATCGGCGTGGCGGGCTACTTCGCCCTGTTGCTGCATATGGGCCACGCCGGCACCGACCGCGTCGTGGTCGATTCGCTGGTGTCGCTGGGCTTCGGCGCCAGCCTGATCTCGATCTTCGCCCGTCTGGGCGGCGGCATCTTCACCAAGGGCGCTGACGTGGGCGGCGATCTGGTCGGCAAGCTGGAAGCGGGCATCCCCGAGGATGACCCCCGCAACGCCGCCACGATCGCCGACAATGTCGGCGACAATGTCGGCGATTGCGCCGGTATGGCCGCCGACCTGTTCGAGACCTATGCGGTGACCACGGTCGCCACCATGGTGCTGGCGGCGATCTTCTTCCGCGGCACCGAGGCGGTGTCGTCGATGATGCTGCTTCCGCTGGCCATCTGCGCGGTGTGCATCGTCACCTCGATCATCGGGGCGTTCTTCGTTCGGCTGGGCAAGAGCCAGAACATCATGGGCGCGCTCTACAAGGGTCTGCTCGTCACCGGCGCCCTGTCGGTGCCGGCGGTGTGGTACGTGATCCACAATCTGGTCCCAGCCGCCGTCACGGTGGGGGCCAAGTCGTTCGACGCCGACAGCCTGTTCTATTGCGGTCTGGCCGGCCTGGCCGTCACCGCGCTGATCGTGATGATCACCGAATACTACACCGGCACCAACTTCCGCCCGGTGCGCTCTGTGGCCCAGGCTTCGGTCTCCGGTCACGGCACCAACGTCATCCAGGGTCTGGCCATGTCGCTGGAATCCACGGCCCTGCCGGCCCTGACCATCATCGTCGGCATCGTGGTGACCTATAACCTGGCGGGCCTGTTCGGCATCGCCATCGCCACGACCACCATGCTGTCCCTGGCCGGCTTCATCGTCGCCCTGGACGCCTTTGGTCCGGTCACCGACAACGCCGGCGGCATCGCCGAGATGGCCGGCCTGCCCAAGGACGTGCGGGTCACCACCGACGCCCTGGACGCCGTGGGCAACACCACCAAGGCCGTGACCAAGGGCTACGCCATCGGTTCGGCCGGACTGGGCGCCCTGGTGCTGTTCGCCGCCTATACCGAAGACCTGAAGTTCTTCTCGGCCAACGCCGCGCCGGGCAGCTTCTTCGAGGGCATGGGTCCGGTGACCTTCGACCTGTCCAATCCCTATGTGGTGGTCGG
>JAHINZ010000022.1 GCA_018895795.1 Alphaproteobacteria bacterium | reverse complement strand
TCCGGGCCCACGACATGGACGCCCACCACCTTGTCGTCATCCTGCTTGACCACAAGCTTGATCAGGCAGCGATCCTGGCCGCCATAGAAGGTGACCTTCATGGGTCTGAAGATGGACCGATAGATATCAACCTTGCCGTAGGCGTGTCTGGCGTCGGCCTCGCTCATGCCCACAACGCCGACGGGGGGCTGCGAGAACACCGCCGAAGCAACCAGATCGTGATCGAAGCTGGTCGGGTTGTCGTAGAATTCCGTCTGGGCGAAGGCTGCGCCTTCGCGGATCGCCACGGGCGTCAGATTGATCCGATCGGTGACGTCGCCGACCGCCCAGATGCTGTCGACATTGGTCCGCGACTGCTTGTCCACCGCGATCGCGCCGCGCGCGTTCAGCTTCACCCCCGCCGCTTCCAGGCCCAGTCCCTCGACATAGGGTTCGCGGCCGGTGGCGAACATCACCGCGTCGGTCTCGAAGGTCAGGTCATTGTTCAGAGTGCTGAGCAAGCCCTGCTCGGTCTTCTCAAGGCTGCTATGCGAGCAGCCCAGCACCACCTTGATGCCGCGCTTCTCCAGCTCGTCGGCCAGGTGAGAGCGCACGTCGTCGTCAAAGCCGCGCAGAATGTTGGCGCCGCGATAGAGCAGCGTCGTCTCAACACCCAGGCCGTTGAAGATGCCGGCGAACTCAACGGCGATATAGCCGCCGCCGACCACCATCACCCGCTTGGGCAGGGTGGGCATGTGGAAGGCTTCGTCCGAGGTGATCCCCAGGTCCGCGCCGGGAAAGTCTGGCCGGACGGGACGCCCGCCGGTGGCGATCAGGATCTTGCGAGCGGTGTAGCGGCCGGCGTCCTGGCTGCCCTCCTTGGGCAACACCTCGACGGTGTGGGCGTCGATCACCCGCGCCTTGCCATGCAGCAGGTGCGCGCCCGCCTTTTGCAGGTTGGTGACATAGATGCCCGACAGGCGGGCGATCTCGACGTCCTTGTCATGCAGGAAGGCCTTCCAGTCGAACGACCGCTCGCCGATGGTCCAGCCAAAGCCCTCGGCGGTCTTCAACTGCGACGAGACCTCGCTGGCATAGACCATGAACTTCTTGGGCACGCAGCCGCGGATTACGCAGGTTCCGCCGACACGGTATTCCTCGGCCACGGCGACCTTGGCGCCCGAGAGCGAGGCCAGTCGCGCCGCGCGCACGCCGCCCGAACCGGCGCCGATGACGAAGAGGTCGAAATCATAGTCAGCCATCGAAGGCTCCAGTGAAGCGAGGGAATGTTGCGCTCTATCTAGGAACTCACGGCGTCAGGCGCACCACGCCATTGTCCGTGCCCAGCAAGGCCTCGTCGGCCAGGTCCAGAAACAGGCCATGATCGACAACGCCCGTCACGGCCTTCAGGGCCGAGGCCAGGCCGGCCGGCTCGTCGATGCGGCCCGAGGCCATGTCGTAGATCAGGTTGCCGCCATCGGTGACCACCACGCCGCGATCGGCCATGCGCAGGCGAGGCGGCGGCAGATCAAACTCGGCGGCGATATCGGCCAGGCGCTGACCGGTGTGGACGTGGCCAAAGCGCACGACCTCGATCGGCAGCGGAAACTTGCCCAGCACCTTCACATGCTTGGCGGCGTCGGCGATGACCACGCAGCGCTTGGAAGCCTCCCATACCAGCTTCTCGCGCAGCAAGGCCGCCCCGCCGCCCTTGATCAAGCTGAGGCCGGGGCCGATCTCGTCGGCGCCGTCGACCGTGAGGTCCAGCGCCTTGACGTCGTCCAAGGCGGCCAGGGCGATGCCGAGCTCTCGCGCCAGATTGGCCGTGGCGTCGGAGGTCGGAACACCACGGATGTCGAGCTTGCGGGCGGCCAGGGCCTTCACGAACCAGGCGGCGGTCGAGCCGGTGCCCAAGCCCACGACCATGCCGTCCTCGACCAGTTCGGCGGCGGCCTCTCCCGAGAGGCGTTTTTGATCGTCGGCGCTCATGTCTTGTCCTTTCTGGCCCGCTTGAGGGCGCGGAACTTGTCGGCCCAGCCGGGTTTGTCGCTCTGGGGCGCGCGGGAGACGGCCAGGGCGCCCGCCTCGACGTCCCGGGTGATCACCGAGCCCGAGCCGGTCATGGCCCGGTCGCCGATACGCACCGGCGCGACCAGGGCGCTGTTGGAGCCGATGAAGGCGCCCGCCCCGACATGGGTCTCGAACTTGTCGAACCCGTCATAGTTACAGAAGATCGTCCCGGCCCCGATATTGGCCTTTTCGCCCACGGTGCCGTCGCCCAGATAGCTGAGGTGGTTGGCCTTCGCGCCCGCGCCGACCTTGACCTTCTTGACCTCGACGAAATTGCCGATGTGGGCGTCGGCTCCGATGTCGGCGCCAGGCCGAAGTCGTGCATAGGGGCCGATCAGGGCGCCCCCGCCTACCGTCGCGCCCTCCAGATGGCTGAAGGCCTTGATCACAGCGCCCGTCGCGACGCGGACGCCCGGGCCGAAGACCACATAGGGCTCGACGGTGACCCCGGCGTCGATCCGGGTGTCCCAGGCCAGATGCACGGTATCGGGCGCCGGCATCGTGACGCCCTCGACCATCAGGGCGTTTCGACGTCGACGTTGCCAGACCGCCTCGGCGGCGGCCAGTTCGGCCTGCGAATTGACGCCCTGCACCGAAGCCTCCGGCGCGAAGGTCGCGCGGGTGGACAGTTCACGGCCATGGGCGATGCCGACCACGTCGGTCAGATAGTATTCGCCATTGGCGTTGTCGTTGCCCACCTGGCTCAAAATGTCGAACAATAGAGCCCGGTCGGCGGCCAGCACGCCCGAATTGCAGTGCTTGACCTGCCGGACGGCGTCGTCGGCGTCCTTGGCCTCGACGATCCGCAGCAGCACATGGCCGGGCGCGAGGATCAGGCGGCCATAGGCCCCGGGATCGGCCGCCTCGAAGCCCAACACCGCGACGTCGGCGCCCGAGGCGCGCAGATCGAACAGCGGCGTGATCACCGGCGCGGTCAGCAGCGGGCAATCGGCGAAGGTCACCACCACGTCGCCCTCGAAGTCGGCCAGAGCCTCGCGCGCCGCCAGCACGGCGTGGCCGGTGCCCTGCGGCGGGTCCTGGATGACCACCGAGGCGTCACCCAGCCGCTTGCGGGCGTGGACGCCGACGGCCGGGCTATGGGTTCCGACCACGACGATGATCCGTGCGCAGCCCAGCGCCTCCGCGGCGTCGATGGCGTGATCCAGCAAGGCCCGCCCGGCGATCCTGTGCAGCACCTTGGGCGTCGGCGACTTCATCCGCGTGCCTTGTCCGGCGGCGAGGATCACGGCGGCGCGGGGACGGATCGGAGTGAGGCTGGTCATGGTCCTGACGACTCTCTTGGGCGAACCAAAGTTGCATTAGTCGGCCGTTTAGCCGAAAGGCCAGATCAATGCATGAGCTTCAAGCCCTGAATGGCGCCACGATCGCCTTCGACCTCGACGGAACCCTGGTCGACACCGCGCCTGACCTCGTCGGCGCGCTCAACGCGATCCTGTCGCAGGAGGGCCTGCCGCCCCTGCCCTTCGCCGACGTGCGACTGATGGTCGGACGCGGCGCCCGCGCCTTGCTGGAGCGCGGTTTCGCCGCGGCCGGCGCGCCGCTGGACGCCCTGACCGCGCCCAAGCTGGTCGAGCGATTCATCGCCGTCTATCTGGATCGTATCGCGCACGAGAGCGCGCCGTTTCCCGGAGTGGTCGAGACCTTGGCCACGCTGCGGAGGGCGGACGCCCGGCTGGTGGTCTGCACCAACAAGCTGACACGCCTGTCGGTGGCCCTGCTCGACGCGCTGAGCCTGACCGACGCTTTCGACGCGGTCATCGGCGCGGATCTCGCCCCCGCCGCCAAACCCGATCCCAGTCACGTTCTAGCCGCCATCGCCGCGGTCGGCGGCGACCCGCGCCGGGCGGTGATGGTGGGCGACAGCATCAATGACGCCCTCGCGGCCGTTCGCGCCAAGGTCCCAGCCCTGATGGTCAGCTTCGGCTATACCGAGGAGCCGGTGGAGACCCTGGGCGGCGATCGGGTCATCCACAGCTTTTTAGACGTGCCCCAGGCCTGTATCGACCTGCTGGCCTCTTGCCCCCGACCAAACGCCGGGCTATAGGCCCGTCCCTCTCGCGGATCGGTCCTGAAACGGCTCGGTCCCACACGGCGGATGCGTAGCTCAGCGGGAGAGCACCTCGTTCACACCGAGGGGGTCACAGGTTCAATCCCTGTCGCATCCACCATACTTTCCCAACATCCTTGTTGCGGCGTCGGTTTGGCTTTGCCGGCCTGGCGGGGTCGGCTTAAGCCTTCCCTCTTGGCGCTTTCGCGGCGACACTGGTCATCTTCCATTCCATTGCGAGGATCGGCCATGTGCGACGACGACATCCACCAGGGCTTGATCCACGACCCCACCGTTTCCCGGCGCGCCTTTGGTTTGATGACCGTTCTGGCCGCCGGCCTCGGCGGAGCGGCCCGCGCCTCGACCCCGGTCGTGGAGAAGGACGTCGAGATCAAGACTCCGGACGGCGTCTCGGACGCCGCGCTGTACTACCCCGAAGGCCCCGGCCCCTGGCCGGCCGTGCTGGTGTGGCCCGACGTGATCAGCCTCAGGCCCGTGTTCCGCGACATGGGACGCCGCTTGGCCGCCGAGGGCTATGTGGTCCTGGTCCCCAACCTCTATTACCGCGTCAAGCGCGCGCCCGTCGTGGAAGGCGCCTTCAACTTCGCCAATCCGGATGATCGCGCCAAACTCACGCCCATGCGGGCCAGCGTCACGCCCGAGGGGACCGATCGCGACGCGGTCGCCTATGTCGCCTTCCTCGACGACCTGCCGCAGACCGACAAGACGAAAAAGACCGGCACGCAGGGCTATTGCATGGGCGGACCGTTGGCGTTCCGCACCGCCGCCGCGGCTTCAAGCCGGGTCGGCGCCGTGGCCAGTTTCCATGGCGGCGGACTGGTCACCGACGCACCGACCAGCCCCCACCTGACCCTGCCCGAGAGCCATGCCGAGTATCTGATCGCCATCGCCGATAATGATGACAAGCAGGATCCAACGGTGAAGGACAAGCTGAAGGTCGCGCTCGACGCCGCCAAGCGCCCCAGCAAGATCGAGGTCTATACCGGCTCGGCCCACGGCTGGACCGTGAAAGGCAGCCAGGTCTATGACGAACCCGCCGCCGAAAAGGCCTGGGCGGAGCTTCTGGCGCTTTACAAGCGGGCCCTCGCCTAGGATCGAGGCCCGCGCCGCTCAGCGGCGCGGGCTTTGGCCTATTTCAGGGCGACCACGGCGACCTTGTCGTCGTGGTCTTTCTTGGGGTCAGACCCCAACAGGATCTTCACGCCCGCCAGCAGGCTGGTTTCGTTCAGCCAGATTTGAGCGCTTTCGGCGTCAAACCGCAGAAGCTGCAGATTGGGATCGTCCTTCCCGCCTTGATACCAGGCCGCGATGAAGGGATTCCACAGCCGATCGATGACCCTGCGATCATTGTCGGCCGTCAGGGTCCCGGTGACCGCCGCGAACAGCGCGTGGCCCTTGGCGGCGAAATTGATCACACCGCGATGGCTTGACCCCAGGTCCTTCGCCAGATCCGTGTCCTTGGCCGAGAAGAACCAGATCGGTCCGTGGTCGGCGTCACCCTCGATCTGGGCGGTCATGGGCTGACAGCGCCCGTCGTCAACGCCCACCAAGCCCAGCATGGCGGTGCGGTCGGACTTGAGAGCCTTCCAGAACTTGGCTTCGATTTCGGCTTGTTTGGTCATCGGTGTTCTCCGTGTCTTGTTCTGGCAACGGCGGAGCCGGTCGCCTTGTTCCCAATGCCCCTCCACGGTCTGGCGCGTGGCCCTCGTCGAGGGGCGGGGGGGGCGTCAGGCGTTCAGGCGTTCCGCCCACGCCGGAATGGCGTTCTCAACGGACGG
>JAHINZ010000301.1 GCA_018895795.1 Alphaproteobacteria bacterium | reverse complement strand
GGCATGAAGGTGGTCTGTTCGTTGGATTGATCCGGGACCACCGGGAACCTCGCAGGTGAGACAGCGCGGGTCGAAGAGGGCGAGGGATCGTAAACCCGCCCATCGCGGATCGTCGGGGCCGAGGACGGAAAACCGTTCGGCTTGATCCGCGCCCGTCCGGGGGTTCTTGGGCGCCAGAGCTGAAAAGCGCTCGCGGGCGGATCATCCTCACGGTCAAGAACAGCTTCTGCGAAGCGGACAGGTCGAGCCGAAACGCAAAAACACATCACGGTCTCCGGGCTTGGCCCGGCCGCTTCGCAGCCTCCCCAACCCCTTCAGCGGTCATGCCGCGTGAGGCCGAAACCTTGTGGCCGTCCGCCTGGCCCCTCCGCGTCTGCGGCGCTCATCCCCCGTTGGGGGGGAGTCTGTCGCGACCCGGAGGGCGATGAGGCCAGCCGACCCCAAGGGGGCAAGTGGCCAGCAGGGCCGCCCGTTGGCGGGGCGCCACTCGGCTCCCATATCCGACTGGGTTTCCACTCGGCCGAAAACCGCGCTATGCAGCGGCCAACGCCGGACTGCCAACCATTGTTTGAAGATCCTTGAGACGCCCATGCCCAGCCTGAACGAGATCCGCGGAACCTTCCTCGACTATTTCGGCAAGGCCGATCACGCGATCACGCCGTCGGCGCCGCTGGTGCCGCAGAACGACCCGACTCTGCTGTTCGTCAACGCCGGCATGGTGCCGTTCAAGAACGCCTTCACCGGCGCCGAGACCCCCGCCTATCCACGCGCGGTCAGCGCGCAGAAGTGCGTCCGGGCCGGCGGCAAGCACAACGATCTGGACAATGTCGGCTACACCGCCCGCCATCACACCTTCTTCGAGATGCTGGGCAATTTCTCGTTCGGCGACTATTTCAAGGAACAGGCGATCCACCACGCCTGGACCTTACTGACCCGCGACTTCGCCCTGCCCAAGGACAAGCTGCTGGTCACGGTCTATCACACCGACGATGAGGCGGCCGATCTGTGGAAAAAGATCGCCGGCCTGACCGACGACCGCATCATCCGCATCCCCACCAGCGATAACTTCTGGTCGATGGGCGACACCGGTCCGTGCGGTCCGTGCTCGGAGATCTTCTTCGACCACGGCCCTCACATCGCCGGTGGCCCTCCGGGTAGCCCCGATGAGGACGGCGACCGGTTCATCGAGATCTGGAACCTGGTCTTCATGCAGTTCGAGCAGCTTTCGGGCGGCGAGCGCCTGGCTCTGCCCAAGCCGTCGATCGACACCGGCATGGGTCTGGAACGGGTGACCGCCGTCCTGCAGGGCGTGCACAACAACTATGACATCGACCTGTTCAAGACCCTGATCGCCGCCAGCGTCGAGCTGACAGGGGTCAAGGCGGACGGCGCCGAAGCGCCCTCGCACCGAGTGATCGCCGACCACCTGCGCTCGTCGTCGTTCCTGTTGGCCGACGGCGTCACGCCCTCCAATGAAGGACGCGGCTATGTGCTGCGCCGGATCATGCGCCGCGCCATGCGCCATGCCTATCTGCTGGGCGCCCAGGAGCCCCTGATGCACCGCCTGGCCCCGACCCTGGTGGCCGAGATGGGCCAGGCCTATCCGGAACTGCGCCGGGCCGAGGCCTCGATCGTCGAGACCCTGCGTCAGGAGGAGGAGCGCTTCCGCGTCACCCTCGGGCGCGGCATGGGCCTGCTGGACGAGGCGACGGCCAATCTTTCGTCTGGCGGCGTGCTGGACGGCGATGTCGCCTTCAAGCTCTACGATACCTATGGCTTCCCGCTGGACCTGACCCAGGACGCCGTGCGCGCCAAGGGCATCACGGTCGACACCGACGCCTTCGACGTGGCCATGGACAAGCAGCGCCAGATGGCCCGCGCCAACTGGTCCGGCTCCGGCCAGACCGGCGCCGCGGCGGCCTGGTTTGCGGTCAAGGAGCGCGCCGGCGCCACCCAGTTCGTCGGCTATGACGCCACCGAGACCACGGGCGTCGTCAAGGCGATCGTCATCGACGGCGCCGAGGTCGAGACCGCAACCGTCGGCCAGACGGTCGAGGTTCTGCTGGACCGCACCAGCTTCTATGCCGAGAGCGGCGGCCAGGCTGGCGACACCGGCGTGATCGAGGCGGGCGGCGTCGAGAGCCGCGTGCTCGACACCCAGAAACAGGCCGGCGATCTCTATGTCCACAAGGTTGAACTGGCCGGCGATCTGAAGGTCGGCGACAGCGTCGTGGCCTCGGTCAACGCCGCCAAGCGCACCACCACGCGCGCCAACCACTCGGCCGCCCACCTGGTCCATGCCGCTCTGCACCACGTGCTGGGCCCGCATGTCGCCCAGAAGGGCCAGATGGTCGACGGCGAGCGGATGCGGTTCGACTTCAGCCATGGCGGACCGCTGAGCGCCGACGAGATCGAGCGCATCGAGTCCGAGGTCAATGCGGTGATCCGCCAGAATGTCGCGGCCGAGACCAAGGAAATGGCCCCGCAGGAGGCCATCGAGGCCGGGGCCGTGGCGCTGTTTGGCGAGAAATACGGCGACAGCGTTCGGGTCCTGACCCTGGGCCAGTCGCTGACGGACGGCGGCAAGGCCTATTCGGTCGAGCTGTGCGGCGGCACGCACGTGGCCCGCACCGGCGACATCGCCCTGTTCAAGATCGTGTCCGAGCAAGGCGTCGCGGCGGGCGTCCGCCGGATCGAGGCCCTGACCGGCGAGGCGGCGCGTCGCTTCCTGCTGGACCAGGCCGGCGTCGCCAAGGCCCTGGCCGAGCAGTTCAAGACCCCGGTGCTGGAGGTCGGCGCCCGCGTCGAGGCCCTGATCGCCGAGCGCAAGTCGTTGGAGCGGCAGCTGGCCGAGGCCAAAAAGCAGTTGGCCCTGGGCGGCGGCGGCGCCGCCGCCTCGGGCCCCGAGGACATCGGCGGCGTGGCCCTGATCGGCAAGATCCTCGACGGCGTCGGCGGCAAGGAGCTGCGCGGCGTGGCCGAGGCCTTCAAGCAGCAGCTGACCGACGGCGGCGTCGTGGCCCTGGTCGGGATCAGCGACGGCAAGGCCGCCGTGACCGTGGCCGTCACCGCCGACCTGACGGGCCGGTTCAGCGCCGCCGACCTGGCCAAGGCCGCCGTGCTGGCCATGGGCGGCCAGGGCGCGGGCGGCAAGGCCGACTTCGCCCAGGGCGGCGCGCCCGACGCGACCCAGGCCCAGGCCGGCCTCGACGCGATCAAGGCGGCGCTGGCGGCCGGTTAGCCGCCGGCCCGCGTAAGCAGGACCGCCACGACCGACAGCGTCACGGCGGCCAGGGCCGTGGTCAGGGCCACGGTGCGAGCCGCGCCGGCGGCGAACACCCCCAGCACGCGGGTCTGGATGAACACATTGACCGCCGTCGGGGCAGCCGCCAGCAGGGTGGCGCCCAGACGGAACTCAAGCGGAGCGGGCGTCAATCCGACGACCCACCAGGTCAGCAGCGGCAGGACCGCCAGCTTGGCCAGGGCCGCGACGGCCACCGGACCCCAGGGCGGCGTGGCCTCGGCGGGGTCGGTGGCGCGCAGGGCCAGGGCCGCGCCCAGGGCGACCAGGGCGACGGGACTGCCCGACACCGCCGCCGCCGCCACGGCCCGGTCCAGCACGGCCGGCAAGGCCAGGCCCAAGAGCGCCATCAGCACCCCGATCAGGGCCGCCGCGACAATCGGATTGGCCAGGGCCCGCCAGGCCGAGCCCGCCGCCGAGCGCCCGGCCGCCCCGGCCAGCAGGGCCACCCCGACCCCGGCCACCAGCACGAAATCCACCGCCACCACCCCGGCCGCCAGCCGCGCGACCTCGGGACCGAGCACGGCGGCGGCGACCGGCAGGCCCAGAAAGGCGCTGTTGCCCAGAGCGCCCGACATCGCCGCCCCGGCCCGGTCGGCGCGGCTCCAGCCCAGAGCCGAGCCCAGCCCCCACAGCAGCGCCATCACCCCCAGGGCCGCGCCGGCATAGGCCGCCAGGCCCCAGGCCAGCTCGGGTCCCGGCGTTCCGATCCGCGACAACGAATGGATCAACAGGGCCGGAAAGCCGATCCAGAACACATAGGCCGACAGCCCGGCCGCCATGGCCGCGTCCAGCACGTTCAGCCGCGCCAGCCCCACGCCGGCCGCGACCAGCAGGAACACCGGCGCCACCCGCGACAGCACGTCCAGGGTTAGGTCCAGCAAGCGGCTCTAGCGCTCTTCGCGCGGCAGGCGGATATGCACCAGCTTCCAGGTGAACAGCGCCTTGCGCTCGAAGGTGAACACCGTCACCCGCTCGGGCGCGCCCGGCCGTTGCACCGCCACCCGCACCCGGTTGGGATCCCAATAGGCGATGGTCGGATAGGGCCCCAGCACCGCCGCCTTCAGCTTGCCGGTCGTGGTCTGCGGCCGGGCCGGTCCGGCCGGCGCCATGCCGGGCGCATAGCCGCGGGTCAGGGCCGAGATCCCGGCGATGGTCAGATAGCGGTCGACCTTGGGCTCGGGCGGGGCCATCGGCTCGATGGCCCGCCGCATGGCCCCCAGGGGATCGCGCCAGATCGACGGCGGCTCGGCCGCCGCCACCGGGGCGTCCTCGCGCAGTTCGCCGGTCAGACTGCGCCGCACCGACGGGAAGTCGACGATCTGCGCGATCGCCTGCACGTCCTCATATTGGGCGGCGGCCTTCAGGGCCCGGAAGGCGAACCACGGGGCGGTGGCGAAGGCGGCGGCGAACACGAAGATCGCCAGCACGATCAGGTCCCAGATCCGTTTCTGCAAACTCATCGCCTGTCCCTGAGTCCCGTGAAGGTTAACGGGGGATAGAAGGGGCATTCGCGTCCGCATCGCAAGGCTCTTCGCGCGCGGCGGGACCGCCGCGACCGGCGAACGCCGTCGCGCCCTCCACCGACTCGCGGCGCTTGAGTTCGATGAAGCGGGCGACGGCGGCGATCCGGGCTTCCACCAGGGTCCGCAGCCAGGCCTTGTTGCGCCGGCGACGGGTGGTGGAGCGGCATTGGCCCTGGCGAGCGATCGGGCGGGGTGAGCGGTGACGGGGCATGGCGCAATCCTTCAGGCGCGGGGGACGGGGAAAGGCAGGGCGGCCGAAAGCGGGCCGCACCGGCGCGCGGCTTCGCCGCCTCGCGCGGTCGGCGCGAAGTCTGGGGAGGGCTGCGAGGCGCCCGGGCGACGCCCGGATGAAGAAATAGAAGTACCGTTTCGACGACGCCGAACGCCTCGCGCGATCGTTATCCGTCCGCGTCCCGTCAGGTGGCCCTGTTCAGGCCTTACCGGGACCCGGAAGCCCTCGTTTCCGAAGGTTCCGGAGGTCGAGGCGGGCGAGCCAAGCAAATGACTTAAAATCACACCCGTTCAGTCCCCGTCCACGCCGACGGCGGGCGGGCCTGGCCAGCAACCAGGTCCCCGGACCGCCCGAGTATCCCCCCCGGACCTGTCCCCGCTCAATCGCCCCCCAAGGCCGCGAAGGTCGCTGGCCACGCGCCCTCCCCATCGCCTTGAAGTGAGACCAGTATAGGGCCGTGCGGAGACCGGAGGATAAGGGGGGCGGCGGGCGAGGGATTTCAGGGGGTTAGGCGCGGGACGGGGTGTGCGGAAGGACCTTCTCCCCTTGCGGGAGAAGGTGGCCCGCGCCAGCGGGTCGGATGAGGGGTTGAAAGGCCTGTCGGCCGCGACAGGCGGATCGACCGGACGCGGCCCCGCCAGCGCGACCCCTCATCCGGCGCTTCGCGCCACCTTCTCCCGCAAGGGGAGAAGGCATATTATACTCGATCGCGCAGGAGGTTTGACTTGGAAACCCGGCCTTTTGATCCGGCGGCCTATCTCGACAGCGAAGAGGCTATCGCCGCTTATCTCGCCGACGCTCGCGCGAGCGGGACCGAGGACTTGGCCGACGCGGTCGAGGTCGTGACACGGGCCAGGGCGCTGATGGCGAGGTCTTCCGAAGCGCGGAACGCGGTTGCGAGGCGTCGGCAGGCGCCCTGAGGGTTGGGCGGGCTACGGTGTCAGACGGCCAATTCCAGAAACAGGCGTCCGCAGGCGGTCCTGTCTGTGTCTCGGCAATTGATATCCTGTCGCCGGAATTCCAGGTCCGCGCTCGCCGCGACGGTTACCCCTTCCTATCCGCCTCCTGTCGCGCGTTCCATGTTGCGACGAGGTATTGCGCCATTGCACCTGATAGCCCGACAGCAAGCTCCGCATGGCGTGGCATTGGGCGAGCGCGTTTAGGGCCTGGACTATGTGCGTCACTCAGTTTGTTTCTCAATGCGCCGAGCCCTTCAACGATCGCCGAACAGCCTCCAAGGATTTGTTTGAAGATACTCTCGGTG
>JAHINZ010000300.1 GCA_018895795.1 Alphaproteobacteria bacterium | reverse complement strand
TCGGGCTGCAGCGCGATCTTCACCGGCACGCGCTGCACCACCTTGATCCAGTTGCCCGAGGCGTTCTGGGCCGGGATAAGTGAGAAGGCCGAACCGGTGCCGCCCGACAGGCCCACCACCTTGCCGTGGAACTTGACGCCGCCGCCATAGAGGTCGGACGTCAGGGTCACCGGCTGACCGACGGCCACCTTGTCCAACTGCACCTCCTTGAAGTTGGCGTCGACAAAGGCGGTTCTGGTCGGGACGATCGACATCAGCGGCGCGCCGACCTGGACCTGTTGGCCGACCTGGACGCTCTTCTTGGCGACAACGCCGGCGATCGGCGCGCGCAGGACGGTGCGGTTCAGCGCCAGCTGGGCGCCGGCCAGGCGGGCCTCGGCGGCGACCACCTCGGGGTTCTTGCCGGCCGGCAGACCCGAAATCAGGGCGGTGTTGACGTTGCGCGAGCCCTCGGCCGCGCCGCGGCTGGCCCAAGCCTGGGCCTGAGCGGCCCGAGCCTCGGTCAAGGCCGACTGCGCTTGGGCCAGGTGGTTCTGGGCGGTGCTCAGCTCTTCGCCCGACACCGCGCCGGAGTCCGACAGGGCCTGGCGTCGCGACAGGTCTAGCCTGGCGCGTTCCAGGTCCGACTGAGCGCTTGTGACGCCGGCGTCCGCGCGGGCGATATCGGCGTCGCGTGCGGCGACCTGACTGGCGAGGGCCATGTCGCTGGCGAAATAGCCCTGCACCTTGCGCCGCGCCTGGCCGAGCGCGGCCTGCGCCGACAGCAGGGCGATCTGGGCGTCGGCGTCGTCGATCACCACCAGGGGCTGGCCGGCGACGACGGTCTGGGTCTCGGAGACCAGGACCTTGGCGACCGGCCCGCTGACCAGCGGTGTGACCTGGGCGGTGTCGGCCCCGACATAGGCGTTGTCGGTTTCGACGGACTTGCTACCGATCAGGACGGCATAAAGGCCCCAGCCTACGGAGCCGACGATGACGACGGCGGCCAGGCCGGTCAGCAGTCGGCGGCGGCGGCCGTTCGGGTTCGAAGGAGAGGCGGGCGTATCGGCCATGGGGGAGGTCCTGAAGGCGCGAGGATTCTGAAGGGCGAGAAAGGCGTGGTGAGCGGGTTCAGGCCGGGGTGAAGCCACCGCCCAGAGCGCGCACCAGCGCGACGTCGAGGGCCAGGGCTCGACTGTCGAGGTCGGCCACGATCCGGCGGTTGTTCAGGACTGTCATTTCGGCGACCAGCACGGTCTGGTAGGTCGATAGTCGCCCCTGGTAGCGTAGCTTGGCGATGCGATAGCCATCCTCACTGGCGGCGAGGGCGGCGCGGCTCTCGGACAGGCGCTTGGCCAGGGCCCGCTCGCTGGCGGCCACGTCGGCGACGTCGCGCAGGGCCAGGGTCACGGCGGCGTCATAGGCGGCCACGGCGCCGTCCCGATCGGCCTGCGCCGCGCGCAGGTTGGCCGTCAGCCGACCGCCCTCGAAGATCGGCAGGCTGATAGCGGGGCCGAGGCTAGCGGTGTCCGAACCGCTCGCGAACAGCTTGTCCAGATGCAAGGACTGTTCGCCGACGGCGGCCGCCAGGTTGATGTTCGGATAGAAACTGGCCGTGGCCTGCCCGACGCGCTTGCTGGCGGCCTCGGCGCGCCACTTGGCGGCGACCACGTCGGGCCGCCGGCCGATCAGGTCCGCGGCGAGGTTGGTAGGCAGACCGAACGGCTTGAGGCCGGCGATGCTGGGGCGGTTGATCGTCAGGCCCCGATCCGGACCCGCGCCCAGCAGGGCGGCCAGGCTGTTGCGGGTCTGAGCGATCTGCTCGTCGAGGGCGGCGAGTTCGGCGCGCGCGGCCGGCGGACCGGCCTGGGCCTGGCTTAGTTCGCCGCGCGTATCGAGGCCGTTGGCCACCCGGTCTCTGACCAGGCTCTCGCTTTCCATGCGCAGCGCCACGCCGCGCTCGGCGACGGCGTGTTCGGCGTAGAGGCGGCCAAGATCGGCATAGGCGGCGGCGACCGAAGTGGCCAGCATCAACCGGGCCTGGGCGGCGTCGGCCTGGGCGGCTCGGGCCTCTGACGCGGCCGCGGCGACGGCGGCGCGGTTCTTGCCCCAGAAATCAAGCTCCCAGTCGAAGTTCAGGCTGAGGCTGCCATAGTCGTTATAGCCTTGGGGCACGAAGTCGGCGGGAATGCCGTTGTTGTAGCTCTGTTTGGCGCGCTCGACGCCGCCACGTGCGGAGAGGCCGGGCAGTTGCGCGGCCTTGGCCTGACGGGCCAGGGCCTGGGCGCGACGCAGACGAGCCTCGGCCTGGGCGAGGGTGGGCGAGCCGGCCAGAGCCTCATCGATAAGACCGTCAAGCTGGGCGTCGCCATAAGCCTTCCACCAAGTATCCGTTGGCCAGACGGCGTCGGGGGCATTGAAGCTCTTGGTCGCCGCATAGCTGTCCGGCGCCTTCGCGATGCGCTCGGGGGTCGGTGAGGGCAGGGCGGCGCAGGCGCTGGCGCACAGGGCGGCGAGCAGGAGCGAAAGGGTGACACCCATCCCTTGTGGCCTTGGCGACGAGGGGGAGAGTCGCGGGTCCAGGGCGTTAGGCGTCATGGGCTGGTGGCCTTGAATTGACCGTACCGTACGGTCATATTGTCGCGGTGATATAACCCACGGCTTGACGGGATCAAGGGGCGGCCCGAAGGAAATAAAATGGTGCAGGACGTGAAACCGCGTCTCGATAGAGACGCTCGCCGTGAGGCGATCCTCGATGTCGCGCGCGATGTCTTCCTGGAGGAGGGCTTCGCCAACGCGTCCATGTCGACGATCGCCGCACGGGTGGGCGGCTCAAAGGGCACGCTCTACAACTACTTCAAGAACAAAGAGCAGTTGTTCGCCGCCTATGTGGTGCGCCATTGCGCTTGGCAGCGCGACGCGATGTTCGAGTTGTCCGCGGACGTCGGCGACATCCGTGCCGCCCTGATGCAGGTCGGACGCACCTATCTGTCGATCGTGCTGAGCGACTTCAGCATGGCCAACTTCCGGGTGATCGTCGCCGAAGCCCAACGCACGCCTGAGATCGGTCTGGCCTTCTACGAAACCGGCCCCAAGAGCGGCGCGGCGTTGCTGGGCGCCCTGCTGCAGAAGGCCGTCGACGGCGGTCAACTGAAGACCGATGATCCCGTTCATGCCGCCAACCAGTTCATCGGCCTTTGTCAGAACCGGATGATGAAGGCGCGGCTGTGCAACGCGATGGCAGAGCCGACCCCCGAACAGATCGACGCCGAGGTGCTGCCGGCCGTCGATGTCTTCCTGCGGGCTTTCGGCGCCGCGCCGGAATAGTCCGCGACACGCGCCGGCTTGCTAGGCGACCGGGGTCGTCGCCCGACCATCAATCCAGGTCTCGCGAACGTTCAGGTCCGTATCCAGCAGTACGAGGTCGGCGGCCTGCCGGCCCTGATGGCGCCGCGCAAACCCGTCAGGCCCAGGAAGGCCGCCGGGGCCGACGAGGCGATCGACACCGCGTCGGGCAACGACAGCGCCAGCATCGACATCGCGTTGCGCACCGCGCTGATCATGTCGAGGTCCGAGCCGGCCAAGGTGCCTTGATCGTCGACGCAGACATTGTCGACCACGCGGATATGACGGCCCTGAAGGTCGAAGCTCTTGTCGACCATGCCGACGGTCGGCATCGCGTCGGTGACCAGCATGAAGCGGTCCAGTGGCCGGGTGCGCAGGGCGATCCGCAGCACGGCGGGATCGACGTGGCGGCCGTCGACGATCAGGCCGCACCAGGCCGTCTGGCTTTCCAGCGCCGCCCCGACCACGCCGGGCTCGCGGCTGGTCAGCGGCGACATGGCGTTAAACAGGTGGGTAAGGCCGCTCAGGCCGGCGTCCAGGGCCTTGCGCGTCGTGGCGTAGGAGGCGTTGGTGTGCCCGGCCGAGACGATCACTCCGACATCCGTCAGACGACGGATCATCTCCGGCGTCGTGGTCTCCGGAGCCAGGGTCACCAAGGTCTTTCCGTGCTTGAGCGAGCTCAGCAGGGCTACGGCCTGGCCGTCGAGGACGCGGAACTTGCTGGGATCGTGGATGCCCTTGCGCTTCACATTGAGGAACGGGCCCTCGATGTGCGCGCCCAGCACACCGGGAACGCCGGCCTCGATCCGGTAGAAGCTCTGGATCATCAGGACCGGCTCGATTGCCGGATGGGCGGCGAGCGCCGGCAGGACGCCGGCGCCGGCTTCTCCGGCTCCGGCCAGCAGCACGTCGGCGCCGCGCTCGGTGATCGAGACGGCGTCAATTCCCTCCGGTTACATCACTGACTCCAACGCCCTGTTCGAGCGGACCGCTCTGATCGAACCGGCCTTCAACCGGGTGATCGTCTACGAAAGTCGCGTGTTGCACGCTGGCGTGCTGCCGAGCCGGCCCGTGAGCTCGAACCCGCGCGCTGGCCGATTGACGGCCAATACCTTCTTTCGTTTCCAACGATGAACGTGGAGCGGCCTGAACCCGCCTCCCTTTCGGAGGACGGTCATAAAGGGCCAGGCGCGATGCTGACGTATCAGCGCGCGATCGCGAATGCGACCGTTCGCGACGATCGAAAGCTTCTCTGAGTGGAAAGCGCGAACCTGACAAAGATCACCTCGTTCGGATGATGCTGGGCACTGCAAGGCTCGGCTGACCGGCCACATACCTCCTCTGGCAACAAGGAGAATGATGATGGTCTTTCCACCCGGTTCCGGCGCGCGCTCCATTTGGCTGACCGCCGCGAGCCTGAGCGTCCTAAGCTCAGCGGCGTGGGCCCAAACGCCTCCGCCCGCCCGTTCGGTCCCGGCCGCACCGGCTTCGGACAAGAAGTCGGCGGACACCGAGGTGAAGGGCGTCACCGTCACCGCGCCGTCGGCGCAGACCTTTCAGAGCACGATCGACCGCCGCAGCTACGGCCTGGGGCGAGACCTGCAGGCCACCACCGGCTCGATCGCCGACGCCCTGCGCGGCGTGCCGTCGGTGCAGGTCGATGTTCAGGGCAATGTCAGCCTGCGCGGCGATTCAAACGTCACCATCATGATCGACGGCAAGCCGTCGGGCATGTTCCGGGGCGAAAACCGCGGCCAGATGCTGCAGCAAATCCCCGCCAGTCAGTTCGAGCGCGTGGAGGTGATGACCAATCCATCGGCGGCCTTCAGTCCCGAAGGTACGGCTGGCATCATCAACCTGATCACCAAGCAGAATAGAGGCGTCGGCCTGACCGGCTCGTTGCGGGGCAATCTGGGCAGCGAGGGGCGCCGCAACGCCAGCGTCAGCATCGCCCACAACAGCAAGACCCTGACCGTCTCGGGCGACGTCGGCCAGCGTCTGGACAAGGTCAAGGGTTCGATCGCCGACCGGCGCTCCAGGTTCGACCCGGCCAGCGGCCGGTATGCCGACAGCGACCAGGACATCGGCTTCGCCGCTGTGATCAAGTCCCGCAACGCCCGGACCGGCGTCGACTATGACCTTGACCGCCAAACCCGGATCAGCGGCGAGCTGCGCTATAACGACAGCGTCCAGGACGCGACCTCGGGCTCGGCCTATGCGGGACTCGACCCCTTTGGCGCACCGGTCAGCCGCTATCAGCGGCGCGGCCAGAGCCAGGTGAAGCGCTCAACCAACGGCGCGTCGGGCGATCTGCGGCGCAAGTTCACCGGAGAGGAGCACGAGTTCACCCTGCATCTTGGCCGTGAACAGACCCGTGACCGCCAACTGAGCCATAGCCTGACGCAGATCCAGCTGCCGGCGACCTCGCCCTATTTCGAGGACATCCGGGTTGGAGACGTCCTGAATCAGACCCGCCTGAAGGCTGAATACAAGCGGCCCATGCCGCATGACGGCAAGCTGGTGACGGGCTACGAGCTGCAGATCGACGAGAATGACTACGACAATTCGGGCGCGCGCGGTCCGGTGGGCGGCGTGAGTGTCGTGGTTGCGTCCCTGACCAACCGGTTCGCCTATGATCAGACGGTGCAGGCGGTCTACGCCACCTACAACCAGCCCCTGGGCAAGGTGACGGTGATGCCCGGCCTACGGCTGGAGCAGACGAACGTCGACACCAACCAGATCACCTCGGGACTGAAGGACAGCAACGACTACCTGCGCCTTTATCCGTCCTTCCACCTGCAGTATCGGCTAGATGAAGCCCAGCAGGTCAACGCCAGCTACAGCCGCCGCATCCAGCGGCCGGTGGCCCAGGACCTCAATCCGTACCGGATCTACCAGGACCCCTACACCTACAAGCAGGGCAATCCGCGTCTGAGGCCGCAGGTCACAGACTCGTTCGAGGTCGCCTATCAGAGACGCCAGAACTACAACTACTATCTGGCGACCCTGTACTGGCGCGAAGCGCGCGACGGGGTCACCGACGTGATCCGCGACCTCGGCGGCGGGGTGCTGCTGACCAGCCGCGAGAACCTGGCCAAGAGCCGCAGCGGCGGTCTGGAGCTGGTGGCCAACGCCCGCCTGACACCAAAGCTGTCCTATACGATCAGCGGCAACGGGGCGTGGAACGAGATCTCGGCCAGCGACCTGGGCTTTGCCGCCACGCGCTCGGCCTGGACGGTCTCGGGCTATGCGGCCCTGAACGTCACGGCCACCCCCAAGGATCTGCTGCAGATCAGCGGCTTCGCCATCGGCAAGCGCCTGACCCCGCAGGGCTATCGCGAGCCGACCGGCATGCTGAACATCGGCTATCGCCACAAGTTCAATGAACGCCTTTCCGGCGTGATCACGGTGCAGGACGCGCTCAACACCTTCGGCGACACGCTGGTTATCGACACCCTGGCCTTGAAGGAGCGCCGCGACATGGAACTGAACCTGCGCGGCGTCTATATCGGCCTGACCTGGGGCTTCGGCGGCCAGGGCCCGGCCAATGCCCGTCGTCCCCGCGAGCCGGCGTTCGACTTCGGCAACACCACGCCCGGCGTCGGACTGTAACTCAGAGCCAGCCGTTGGAGCGGGCGATACGGCCCGCTTCAACCCGGTTGGCCGCCCCCAGCTTCTGGGCGGCTTCGGACAGGTAGTTGCGAACCGTGCCGGGCGACAGATCGAGGGCCGCGGCGATGTCGCGGTTGGATCGCCCTTCCTCGGCCAGCCGCAGGAGCTCGCGCTCGCGGTCGGTCAGCGGATCGGGCTGGGCGTCCCAGACGCTTTCGGAAAGTTCTGGCGCGATGGCCCGGCCGCCGGCGGCCACGGAGCGGACGGCGGCGGCCAGCACGCTGCTGGGGCCGTCCTTCAGCAGATAGCCCTTCACACCGGCGTCCAGGGCCCGGCGCAGATAACCCGGGCGACCGAAGGTGGTGACGATCAGGACGCGAGTGGCCGAGCCGTCGGCCTTCAGCTGCCGCGCCACGTCGATGCCGGTCATGAGCGGCATCTCGATATCGGAGATCAGGACGTCGGGCTTTTCGCTGCGGACCAAGTCCAACGCCACCTTGCCGTTCGGCGCGCGGCCGACGACCTGGATGTCGCCCTCCATCTCCAGCAGCGCGCTCAGCGCGCCCAGAACCATCTGCTGGTCCTCGGCCATCACAACCCGGATCATGACGTGGCCCCGGTCGGGACAGAGGCCAGCAGGCGCGTGCCTTTCTGGTCGGAGGTGACTTCCAGCGCGCCGCCGATCGCGGCCAGGCGGGCGCGCATGCCTTTCAGACCGCTGCCCTCATGGACCTTCCCGCCCACACCGTCGTCGGAGACCGTCAGGCGGATGGTCGGGCCCCGCGTTTCCAGGGTGATGGCGCAGTGACTGGCGCCGGCGTGGCGAATGACATTGGTCACCGCCTCGCGCAGGGCCATGGCGAACACCGTTTCCCAGCGCGGATCGCCGTCGATCGGCTCCAGGCTCGCTTCGACCGTGACATTGGCGGAGGCTAGCGACTGCCTGGCGCGCTCGGCTTCACCCACGAGCGAGGCCCCGCGCATGCCGACGACGGCCGTGCGGACCTCCGCCAAGGCTTCGCGCGCCGCGGTGGCCACCGCCTGCATCTCGCGCTCGGCCGCTTCGGCGTCGCGGCTGACCAGACGCGCGGCCAACTCGGCCTTCACGGCCACCAGGGTCAGCGTGTGGCCCAAAAGGTCGTGCAGATCGCGGGAGATCCGCTCGCGCTCGGCGGTGGTGGCCAGGGTCCGGATCTCGTCATGCGCCAGGGCCAGTTCCTCGTTCTTGCGCATCATGTCGGCTTGGGTCAGCGAGGCGAAGCCGGTAATCGCCCCGAACACCACGCCCGACACCCAGATGGGCCAGGCATGGGGCGGCAGCCCCGGCCAGGTGGCCAGCAGCACCAATTCCAGAACCACCAGCGTGATCACGGCGTGTCGGCGCGGGCTGATGCGCGCCGCGAAGGACATGGCGAAGATGGTGTAGACGGTCCAGCCCGTATTGAAGCGCGACAGGGCGAGACCGATCCCGAACATGACCAGGACTTCCCAGAGTCCTGTCCTGCTGTTGCGAAGCCAGATGAAGGCGACCAGGACCAGAAACACCAAAAGCCCCGCGAGCGAGGCGACGAGTTCGAGGGTGTCGGGGCGGCGAAACAGCCAAGCCAGGAAATAGAAGGGCAGATAGGCCAGGAAGACGAGCCACGATCCGCGCCGCAGAGCCTGACGTTCTCCAAGGCCCACGGCCGAAACGGTGTCGAGGTTGGCGAGGATTTTCAAGGCGCTTCCCTGATCGCTTCCAGTCATGTGGTGTCGAGAGCGTGACAGCAGGCTTTGGTCTGTCACGCTCTCGACGAGGGCTCAAGAGGTCTGGCGTCGCCAGGCGACCAGCGCGCCGATCGCGGCGGCGATGGTGATCCCCGCCAGCACCGAGATGTGCTGCGAAACCTGTTCAACCGGGACCATGCCGGCCAGCATCAGCGACAGTTGGCCCAGATGGTAGGACGGCGTCATCTGGGCGATCGGGCCCATCCAACCCGGCATCACCGACAGCGGGATCCACAGACCGCCAAACAACGAGAAGGCCAGGAACAACAGGTTGGCCGTCGCGGTCGCACCCTGCGAACCCAGGCGCAGGCCAAGGTTGAGGCCAATCAGGGCGAACGGAACCACCGAGACCAGGCCCAGTCCCAGGATCGCGGCCCAGCGCCACGGCGCCAGGGTCACGCCGCCGACCAGTCCCAGCATCGCCAGTCCGACCAGGGCCACCGCGACCAGGGCGAAGGCGGCGGCCAGACGGCCCGCCAGATAGGCGCCGACCGGCAGCGGTGAAACCTGCTTCAGTTCGATCAGCTTGGATTCCCGCTCGGTG
>JAHINZ010000299.1 GCA_018895795.1 Alphaproteobacteria bacterium | reverse complement strand
GCGCGGAGCGTTCGTCTTCGTCGAAACGGTATTCACTACTCACTCATCCGGGCGAGGCCCGGACGCTCCGCGACCCTTCCCATCCCTTCAGCGGGTTTCCGCGTGAGGCCGCGGCGGCTTGCCCCCTCCTGACCGCTATCGCGGTCGTCCTCCCCCGGTGGGGGAAGATGAAAGGGCCTCAACGGGTGTTTTTGGGCAAGGCTATCGCACAGCGCGAAGATCCGGGATCGGGGCGCCGCCGCTGGGGATGGCCTTGTTGGAGGCAGGGCGGACGCCGCCCGCGTCGAGGGGCCGTGGCTAGGAGGCTTGGCTGACCCTGCCGCGCGCCCGGCGGCGGGCGAAGGCCGCGGCCGCCTCGGCCGCGCCGATCACGCCGCCGGTGGCGTGGTCGAGCGTATCGGTCTCGATGAACTGCAGGCCCGCCTCGCGGTCGGACTGCCAGACGGGCTTGGTCAGATGGATCAGCCGGGTGCGCATGTCGACCAGATAGAGGTCGCCGTCCGGCAAGGTCGCGCTGGGCAGCCGGACGCGCGCGCCGCCCACGGCGACGTCGACCAGACCGCATTTGGCCGCGACGCTGCCGCTGACCAGATACACCTTGCGGCGCGCGGGTTCTCGCGCATGGCTGCGCTGTTCAGAGTAGGACATCGGTTCCACGCGCCGCAGCATAGGGCGGCACGGTTAACAGGGAGGTTCTTTCCGGGACGTTCCACAAAAAGCGCCCGCCCGCCGAGGCGGCGCCGCGAGACGCCGCATTGACTCCCGGCCCCCCGGCCGTATTTTCCGCCCCGTTCGGGTGACTGGCGTTGAAGGTGGGCGACCACCGGGGAGCTCGAACCTCATCAGCCGCGCGCCTGGGCTCCCTTGTTTCACCAGACCCGGAGTCCCGCCGTGCCCGCCGCCCCTGACTATCCGTCCGCCCCCGATCTCGTCGCCCCCAAGCGCGCCCTGCTGTCGGTCTCCGACAAGACCGGCCTGGTCGAGGCGGCGAGGGTCCTGCACGAGGCGGGCGTCGAGCTGGTCTCGACCGGCGGCACCAAGGCGGCGATCGCCGCGGCCGGCCTGCCGGTCAAGGACGTCGCGGACCTGACCGGCTTCCCCGAAATGATGGACGGCCGGGTCAAGACCCTGCACCCCGTCGTGCATGGCGGGCTTCTGGGGGTGCGCGACGCGCCGGAACACGCCAAGGCCATGGCCGAGCACGGCATCGGCGGCATCGATATCCTGTATGTGAACCTCTATCCGTTCGAGGCCACCGTGGCCAAGGGCGGCGACTACGCCGAATGCGTCGAGAACATCGACATCGGCGGCCCGGCCATGATCCGCTCGGCGGCCAAGAACCACGGCTATGTGGCGGTCTGCACCGATCCGTCGGACGTCGCCGAAGTGCTGGAAGCCCTGAAGACCGGCGGCACGACGTTGGCCCTGCGCCAGGTCCTGGCGGCCCGGGCCTATGCCCGCACGGCGGCCTATGACGCGGCGATCTCGGCCTGGTTCGCGGCCCAGCTGGGCCAGGACTTCCCGGCCCGCAAGACCATCGCCGGCGCGCTGCGCCAGACGATGCGCTATGGCGAGAACCCGCACCAGAAGGCGGCCTTCTATGCGTTCCCAAGCCCCCGCGTCGGGGTGGCCACCGCCACCCAGCTGCAGGGCAAGGACCTCAGCTACAACAACATCAACGACACCGACGCGGCCTTCGAGCTGATCGCCGAGTTCGACCCGGCCCAGGGCCCGGCCGTGGCGATCATCAAGCACGCCAATCCCTGCGGCGTGGCCGTCGGCGGCTCGCAACGCCAGGCCTATGAGCGGGCCCTGGCCTGCGACCCGACCTCGGCGTTCGGCGGCATCGTGGCGGTCAATTCGCGCCTGACGAAAGAGGCGGCCCTGGCCATGGTCGAGATCTTCACCGAGGTGGTGATCGCCCCCGAAGCCGATGACGACGCCATCGCCGTGTTCGCGGCCAAGAAGAACCTGCGCCTGCTGGTCACCGGCGGTCTTCCGGACGCGCTGTCGACCGGCGATACGTTCAAAAGCGTGGCCGGCGGCTTCCTGGTGCAATCGCGGGACGACGCGCGGATCACGGCGTCCGACCTGAAGATCGTCACGAAGCGCCAGCCGACCGACGACGAAGTGCGCGACATGCTGTTCGCCTTCACCGTGGGCAAGCACGTCAAGTCCAACGCCATCGTCTATGCCCGCGACGGCCAGACCCTGGGCGTCGGCGCCGGCCAGATGAACCGCAAGGACTCGGCCCGGATCGCGGCCCTGCGCGCCGCCGATTTCGGCCTGGACCTGCAGGGCTGCGCCTGCGCCTCGGAAGCCTTCTTCCCGTTCGCCGACGGCCTGATCCAGGCCGCCGAGGCCGGGGCCACGGCGATCATCCAGCCGGGCGGCTCGATGCGCGATCCCGAGGTGATCGCGGCGGCCGACACGCTGGGCCTGGCCATGGCCTTCACCGGCGTGCGGGTCTTCAGGCACTAGACGCGCGACAGCCGAAAGTGGAAGCCGGTTTCGGCGCCCGTCGCGCGACGAAAGAGAGAGTTTGATGGACAGCGCCGCCTGGGGAGCCAAGGTCGTCGAGCATTCCCGGGTCTTCAAGCCCGAGGGCGCCGGCCCCTTTCCGGTGGCGCTGATCCTGCACGGCTGCGGCGGCAAGACGCCGTTCCTGGAAGCCTATGCGCGGACGGCGGTCGAAGCCGGCTACGCCGCCATCGTCGTCGATTCGTTCAGGCCGCGCGGCATCTCGTCCCTGAACGCCATGCTGTTTGTCTGCACCGGGACCAAGCTGCCGGGCGTCAAGCGCGCGGCGGATCTGTTCGCGGTCCTGGCCTGGCTGGAAGCCCAGGCCTGGGCCGATCACGATCAGGTCTTCCTGGCCGGCTGGAGCCATGGCGGCTGGACGATCATGGACGCCTATGCGGTGGGCGAGGACGCGGCCCGCGCGACGGGTCTGGTCGACGCCGATCCCGCGCGCTTGCGGAACCAGGTGAAGGGCGCGCTGCTGGTCTATCCCTATGCCGGCTATCCCGGCCTGACCGAGCGCCGGGGCTGGGGCGGCGAAGGGCCCAAGGTCTGGTCGGTTCTGGCCGGCAAGGACCGGGTGGTCGGCTGGAAGTCGCCCAGCCGGGCGCTGGAGCGGCTGACCCGGGACGGCCTGGCGGTCGACACCGTCTTCCACGCCGACGCCACCCACGCCTTCGATGACGACCGGGCCAATGATCCGCGCGCCAAGTACCGGCCCGACCTGTTTGGTCAGACGCGGGACTATTTCGGACGCGCCCTGATCGAGACCTTGAAGGTCTAGGGGACCACCGGCGTGGGCGCGGGACGCAGGAGCGGCGTCGGACCGCGATAGAGCCGCCGCCACAGCCATTCCAGCGGCCCCATGGCGAAGCGGTCCATCCACCAGCGCGACCACAGGATCTGGACGATCCAGATCGTGACGGTGATCGCCGCCAGGCCGGGCCGGTCGACCTTGCCATGCAGGCTCAGCCCCCGGCCGCCGTAGAAGATCGCCGTCATGATCAACGACTGGGTCAGATAGTTGGTGAAGGCCATCTGGCCGACCGGGGCCAGGGCGGCGGGTATGGCCTTCCACAAGCCCTTCGAACGCGAGGCGAACACGATCAGGCTGACATAGGCCAGGGTGGTCAGGGGGGCGGTGGCGGCCTGCACGAGGCCGGCGACCTGACCCAGCGAGCGGTCCAGGCCGTGGAGGGCGCAGGCGATGAACAGCGCGCCGGTGGCGGCCAGGGCCAGCAGGCCGACGACGGTCAACACGCCATAGGTGCGGTTGGAGGCCTGCCCCGTGAAGACGCCCGTCTTGAAACAGCCCAGGCCCAGCAGCATCATGCTGCTGGTCATCAGGAAGATCACCGGCTCGGCCGCCAGACGACCCGCCCGTTCCTGGGCGTTCTGGATCAGCGATTGCAGGAAGGTCCCGGCGTACCGCGCCGCCTCGGCGCTGTTCTTGGCGGCCTCCTTGGCGGTCTCCAGCGCTTCCTTGGCCTGGTCCGGCGCGGGACCGAACACCGCATAGGCCACCCCGGCCGTCATCAGCAGGCACAGCAGGACCCAGATCGCGATGCCCGTCGTGAACAGCTTCCGGGGCGTCCACGACCGCGCCAGCATCACCGCGAAACCGGCCAGGGCGTAGCTGAGCAGCACGTCGCCGTACCAGATGGCGAAGCCGTGCAGCAGGCCAAAGCCGACCATCCACATCAGGCGCTTGCGCAGGATCGCGCCCTTGTCGGCCTCGGACCGCTCGCCGCCGACCAGGAAGATCGAGGCGCCGAACAGCATGGCGAACAAGGTGACGAACTTGCGCTGGAACAGCCACTGGGTGGCGACCCAGACCGAGACCGTGTCGGCCCCGGCGCCGTGCGGCCAGTGGCGCACCGATTCGGCCAGGCCGGCGGTGACGGCGAAATCCGGCGCATTGCACAGAAGAATGCCCAGGACCCCCAAGCCGCGCAAGGAATCCAGCAGGACGATACGAGTCTTGACCATGCGCCCCCCAAGGCCTTGAAGGCCAAGCCTAGTCCGGGCCCGGACGCCTCACAACCCTAAGCCCGGGCGCGGGTCGGCGAGCGGGATCCTCCGCCCGCCGGCCGACCACCAGGAACTCCGCCTAGCCGGCGCTCGCCAGTTCGCGCAACGCGGCATTGGCGATGGTCAGCTTGGCGAAGGTCCAGCCGCCGCCGGCGTTCTCGATGTCCTCCACCGTGCGCTTGGCCGCCCGAACGCGGTCGATGCGCAAGGCGGCCCATGAGGTCACCGCCGCCTTGGCCGACAGCTCATCCTCGCCCGCCTGAGCGCTGGCCGCGAAGGTCAACACCGTCTGGGTGATCGTGGTCTGTTCGCTGAGCAGGTCCTCGATCAGGCGGCGCACCGCCAGACGCTCGAAGGCGTCGCCGCCGACAAACGAGCCGGCCGCGCCGCGCAGGCGGTCAAAGCCGAAGGCCGCGCCGGTCTGATGATACAGGCGGGCGACGGCCTTGACCGTCCAGCTGGAGGCATTGGCGAGATCGACCAGATCCGCGGCCATGGTCAGGGGCTGCAGGGCCGCCACCGCCTGGGCCAGGGCTTCCGGCGCGCCATCGGCGACATAGGTCTTGACGCGTTTGGCCACGACCTTCTGCTCAAAGGCCGACAGGATGGCCGGGCTCAACTGGCGCAGCTCGGCGACCGACGGGCCATAGCGGTCGACCAGGGTCTTGACCGAGGCCTTGTCGCGAAACGCCCGGCGGGCGAGCCAGAAAGTCTGGCTGCGCAGGGCGTAGGCCAGGGCCTTGTAGAGCGCCGTCTGCCCCTCGGCCGAGGCTTGATTGTCCAACGCGCTGACCTGATCCCAGAGGGCGTCGACGCCCAGGATCTGCCGCGCGGCGGTGAAGCCGGTGACCAGGGCGTCGACATCGCACCCCGCTGCGGACTTCAGGCGGGTCGCGAAGGTGGGGCCGCACATGTTGACCATCTGGTTGCTGACCACCGTGGCGATGATCTCGCGCTTCAGGCGGTGCTTCTGCATCTGGCCGGCATAGCGATCGAGCGCCGGGGGGAAGTAGCCGCGCAAGGCGGCCTCGAACCACGGATCGTCCGGCGCGTCGGAGGCGACGATCTCGTCGAACACGTCCAGCTTGCCATAGGCCAGCAGTACGGCCAGTTCAGGCCGCGTCAGGCCCTTGCCGGCCTGTTTCCGCTCCAGCAACAGGGTGTTGGTCGGCAGTCCCTCGACCTTGCGATCCAGACGCCCGCGGGCTTCCAGATCGACCATGTAGCGGATCTGCATCTCGACCTCGGACACCGCGTCGCTTTCCAGCAGGGTCAAGGCCAGGGTCTGGTCATAGTTGTCGGCGAGCACATGGACGGCGACGTCGTCGGTCATGGTCGGCAGCAGAAGGTTGCGACCGTCGCGCGTCATCTCGCCCAAGCGTTCCAGCATGCCGGTGAGGATCTTGATGTTGACCTCATGGTCGGAGGTGTCGACCCCGGCCGAGTTGTCGATCGCGTCGGTGTTGATGCGGCCGCCGCCGGACGCGTACTCGATGCGACCGGCCTGGGTGACCCCGAGATTGGCCCCCTCGCCCACCACCTTGACCCGCAGGTCCGCGCCATTGATGCGGATGGCGTCATTGGCCTTGTCGCCGGCGTCGGCGTTGCTCTCGCCGCGGGCCTTCACATAGCCGCCGATGCCGCCGAAATAGAGCAGCTCGACCCGGGCCTTGAGGATGGCGCTCATCAGTTCGGCCGGCGTCGCGGTCTCGGCCTTGAGATCCAGCATGGCCCGCACCTCGGGCGACAGCGGGATCGACTTCAACGACCGGGGAAAGACGCCGCCGCCCTGCGAGATCAGGGCCTTGTCATAGTCGTCCCAGGACGAGCGCGGCAGCTTGAACATCCGATCGCGCTCGGTCCACGAGGCGGCCGGATCCGGATCGGGATCCAGGAAGATATGGCGATGGTCGAAGGCGGCCAGCAGCCGGGTCTGTTTGGATAGCAACATGCCGTTGCCGAACACGTCGCCGCTCATGTCGCCGACGCCGACCACGGTGAAGGGCTGGGACTGGATGTCCTTGCCCATCTCCCGGAAGTGGCGCTTGACCGCTTCCCAGGCGCCCCGGGCGGTGATGCCCATCGCCTTGTGATCGTAGCCCACCGAGCCGCCGGAGGCGAAGGCGTCGCCCAGCCAGAAGCCGTAGTCTTCGGCCACGCCGTTGGCGATGTCGGAGAAGGTGGCCGTGCCCTTGTCGGCGGCCACGACCAGATACGGGTCCTCCCCGTCATGAACCACCACCGAGGGCGGCGGCGTGACGTGATTGTCAGCGTCGATATTGTCGGTGAGGTCCAGAAGACCGCACAGGAAGGTCTTGTAGGCGCGGATCGCCTCGGCCTGAATGGCGTCGCGATCGCCGCCGCGCGGCAGCTGCTTGGGATAGAAGCCGCCCTTGGAGCCGACCGGCACGATGACCGCGTTCTTGACCTGCTGCGCCTTGACCAGGCCAAGCACCTCGGTGCGGAAATCGTCCCGCCGGTCCGACCAGCGCAGGCCGCCCCGCGCGACCGGGCCAAAGCGCAGATGGACGCCCTCGACATTGGGCGCCGAGATGAAGATCTCGCGATAGGGCTTGGGCGCCGGCAGGTCTTCCAGTTCGCGAGAGGCGATCTTGAAGCTGATATAGGGCTTGGGTTGGCCGTCGGGGCCCGGCTGATAGAAGTTGGTGCGCTGGATCGCCCCGACCAGAGCCGCGATCCGACGCAGGACGCGGTCGGCGTCCAGGCTTTCGACCGCCTGCAACGCCTCGCCGATCTTGGCCTCGACCGCCTTGGCCTGGGTCTGGCGATCCTTGAGATCGGCGATCACCGCTGGATCGAACTTGGTCTGGAATAGATCTAGGATCAGACGCGCCACGCCCGGATGATCGGCCAGGGACTGCTCCTGAACACCCTGGCTGGGATCGAGGCCCGACTGCTGGCGATAGCGCGCGAAGCCGCGGATCAAGGCCGCTTCGCGCCAGCCGACGCCCAGTTCGAGCACCAGACGGTTGAAGCCGTCGCTCTCGGCGCGGCCGCTCCAGATGGCGACGAAAGCGTCCTCGAAGGCCAGCTTGATGTCGCCGAAGACCAGGTGCTCGCCCTGCTCGTCGCGCAGCACGAACTCGTGCACCCACACCGGCCTGCGCTCGCTGTCGGCGATCACGGGCGAGATCTTGTGACCGTCCTCGATCAGGGCCTTGAGACCCATGTGCTCGAGAATGGGCAGAACGTCGGCCAGCGGGGCCGCGGTCTCGGGGCGATACAGCTTGAAACGGAAGGTCACCGGGCTGTCGCCCTCGCGGCGGAAGGCGCGCACACGCACCGTCTCGCCTTGCGCCAAGGCGTCGATGACCTCGATATCGGCCAGGGCCTCGACGGCGTCGTACTGGTCTCGATAGCCCGGCGGGAAGGCGCCCGCATAGCGGGCCAGGGTCACGGCGACGCGGCCCGGGGCCCCGCCGTCGCGGACCGCCGCCTCGAAGCGATCTTCCCAGGTGCGGGCGATCTCGGCGATGGCGGCTTCCAGCGCGATCAGATCCGGCTCGCGACGATCGCCGGGCGACACCCCGCCCAGGATGTAGTGGACCCGCGCCAGGGGAGCGTCCGAGAAGCTGGGATAATAGGCTGAGACCCGGCCGCCAAAGGCGTCGGCCAGCAAGCGGCCCGCGCGCTCGCGGACGCCGGAATCGTAGCGCTCGCGCGGCACGAACAGCAGGGCCGAAATGAAACGGTCGAAGGGATCGCGACGGGTGAACAGCCGCACCCGTGGGCGGTCGTATAGATGCAGAACGCCCAGCGCCATGGTCAGCAGGACGTCATCGTCGGTCTGGAACAATTCGTCCCGAGGCCAGGTCTCGAGGATATTTCGCAGCCGCTTGCCGTTGTGGCTTTCGGGGTCCTTGCCGGCGCTGGCCAGGACGTGGGCGACCTTGCGGCGGATCAGCGGCACCTCATGGGCCGGGGTCTCATAGGCCTCGGCGGTGAACAGGCCGACAAACCGCACCTCTCCCGAAGGCTTGCCGTCGGCGCCGTAGCGGCGCACCCCGACATAGTCCATGTAGCCGCGGCGGTGGACGCGCGAGCGCAGGTTCGACTTGGCCACGGCGACCGGGTCGCCGATCTCGATATGGTTGCGCACCTGGCGCGACAGGACCGCCGGTTCGTTGCCCCGACGCAGCACGGCGCGGGTCTGGTCGCGCAACACGCCCAGGCTGTCTTCGGGCTGATAAAGCGGCTCCTCGGCCGCATAGCCGCCGTCGCCGGTGCGCGGATATTCGTAGACCCGAGCGCCCAGAAACACGAAATGGTCGGCCGCCAGCCATTCGAGGAAGTCCAGGTCCTCGGCGCGCGCCTCGGCCGGGATGGCGACCTTGGTGTCGCGCAGGTCCGCGATCGTGCGACGCATCAGGTCGCGCATGGCGGAAAAGTCCTGCACGGCGATGCGAACATCGGCCAGTGCGTCGCTGACCGCGGCGATCAGGGCCGCTTCGCGATCCTCGCCCACCGGGGCGAGATAGATCTGGATCATCGAGCGTCGGCGGCCGCCCATCTCGACGACCGGGTGAAACATGGCGCGGACCGAGAACCCGGCCTCGCTGACCGCGCCCATGATGCTGTCGACCAGAAACGGCCGGTCGGGCTGGACGATTTCGAGAAGATCGCCGCGCAGGTCCGTCCCGTCGGGCTTACGGGCGCGGCGCAGGCGGATGGCGGGCTCTTCGGCGTCGGCCACCTGCTGGCCGAAGCGCCAGAAATCGGCGAGGGCGTGAGCGGTGTCGCCGGCGTCAAAGTCGGGGAGTTCGTCCGCCGCCCAGTCGTCTTGAGCCTGGGCGAGGAAATTGCGCGCCTGATCCGGCAGGGTGTCGACCGCATGGCCGAGAGCCCGCGCGAAAGTAGCTACCAGCGGGCCGATCGCCGCCCCCGAATTTTCGAGGTCATTTCTTGCAGCGGCCATAGAAGTTCCTCGCGTATTTTTGGCGACAACCTAGCGTTTTCGGGCAGAGATTCAACTGTGAGATCGGGAATCAGCAAAGGATCTTGCCGCTCTCTCCCTTGCTGCGGAGGGCCTGGGCAGTCGAGGAGATCCGGGAAGGCGGAAGCGCCGCCGGTGGGGGGAAACCGGCGGCGCCGACCCGCCCGGGGGAAGGCGGGAGTCTCCGCTTCGGACGCGCCGGCGAACCAGGCTGCGTCGTGCGGGGGGTCCGACTGGGGGCGTCGGACCAGACAGAGATAGGCGTCGCCTTCTGGAATTTAAGCCCCCCTTGGCCAATTTCTGTCACCGGTCGGACTTTGACTTTGCGGCCGTCGGCGGCGGCGAGGCGAAGCCCTGTGGGTCACCGTCCTCGGACAGCAAGATCGCGATCCAGCGCGAGCCGTCGAACTGCGCCAGGATGACCATGCAGGCCACCGTCAGCGGGGTCGACAGGAACATGCCCGGCACACCCCACAGCGCGCCCCAGACCGCCAGAGACAACAAGACC
Organism: Alphaproteobacteria bacterium; assembly: GCA_018895795.1. GTDB lineage: Bacteria > Pseudomonadota > Alphaproteobacteria > Caulobacterales > Caulobacteraceae > Caulobacter. The sequence goes on along the minus strand of JAHINZ010000299.1, from coordinate 1,409 downwards.
ACCGTGGGATCCATGTTCAAGCTGTCGCCCTGCATGCGCGGCAGAACGATGTTGCCCACCACGAAATAGATCGCCTGCAAGGCCACGAAAAGGATGATGGCGGGCGCGAAACTGTCGGGAAACTGCACCACCGCGAACAGCGGCGGGAGAAAGCAGCCGACGGCGCCGCCCAGGATCGGGATGTAGCTGGCCAGGAAAATCAGAAACGCCCAGAAAAAGGCGTTGTCGAGCCGCAGCACGGCCATGACCAGCCAGGCGCCGACCGCGATGATCAATCCGGTTACGGTCTGGATCCACAGATATTGCTCCACCCCATCGCGGATGCGGTGAAACAGCACCATCGCCCGGTCGCGTTTATCGCGGTGGGGAAACATGGCGACGATCTTGCGGCTGAAGCCCCGGCGCGAGGCGATGATGAAACCCAGATAGATCAACACCAGCACGGCGCTGGTGCCAAAGTTCTGCAGGCTCTGGGCCGCGGCGCCGATATAGGCGGAGGGATTGAGCTGGGTGATCAGGTCGCCGATCGTCGGGGTCATGTGCAGACCCAGCGCATGGGCGATCCGGGCGATGATGTCATTGAGCCGCGGCGCATAGGCCTTCAACTGATCGATGAAGCCGTTGCTGTTTTCGGCGACCACCCACACCGACAGGCCAAACAACAGGATCGACAGCACGATCGCTGTCGGCAGAGCCAGGCGTCGGGGGAAGCCCGGCGCCCGCCGGACCATGACCCGGGCGAAACTGTCGATCATCACCGCCAGGAACATGGCCAAGGCCAGGGGCGTCAGGATGTCGCGCATCCAGAACAGCGCGGCGCCGCCCGCGATCACCGCCAGGAACACCACGGCGTTGCGAGTGGCGGCGGGCGGCGAGAGGGTCATTCAAGAACTCCTGAGAACGTAACACTTTGAGCGCCGCGATTGGCGCGACGCAAGGGCGAGGATAGGGTCAGCGCTTCGGTTTAGAGGATGTTTCATATGGCGCTGTCGATTGGTGAAGGCGAAATCCTGATCGGGCTGGGCGAAGGCCCTGTCACCCAGAGGCTGGATCGCTCCAACCGCCATGGCGTCGTGGCCGGCGCGACCGGCACGGGCAAGACCGTGACCCTGCAGATCATGGCCCAAGCCTTCTCCGACGCCGGCGTTCCGGTGTTCGCCGCCGACGTCAAGGGCGACCTTTCCGGCATCGCCATGGCCGGCGCGCCGAACGAGAAAATGCTGGCCCGCGCCGCCATGATGGAACTGACCCTGACGCCCGCCGCGCCCCCGACCATGTTCTGGGACCTGTTCGGACAGAAGGGTCACCCGATCCGCACCACCATTTCCGAAATGGGCCCGGTGCTGCTGTCGCGCCTGCTGGAACTGAACGACGTGCAGGAAGGCGTGCTGAACATCGTCTTCCACGTG
>JAHINZ010000298.1 GCA_018895795.1 Alphaproteobacteria bacterium | reverse complement strand
GGGCTTGGCCGAACCGAAAGGCGCGGCGGACCAGGCCGCCAGCCTGAGGTTCTCGGCCGACGCCCTGCTCGGCGAGTTGCGGCTGACGCCCCAGCCGTCGCGGGAAGAGGCTCTGGCCGTCGCCGAGACCCTGGCCAAGGCGGGCTGGGCCTGGGGACCGGCCGTGATCGGCGCGCTGCGCTCGGTCCCGGTCGGCAACCAGTTTCGCAGCTCGGGCCTGGACGTCTGGGCCCGCATCGTCGAGTGGGAAGATCAGGCCCCGCTTGGCGAGTCTGGCACACGGCCGATCGATCCCGAAAGGGCCGGCGAGCGGCTGGCCGAGCTGCTGCAACGCTCTGGCCTGGACGAGGTGCGCGAGGCCCAGGCGACCTATGCCCGCGAGGCGGCCTTCGTCTTCCAGCCCCGCGAACGCGAAGGCGAGCCGCGTATGATGCTGGCCGAGGCCGGCACCGGCGTCGGCAAGACCCTGGGCTATCTGGCCCCCGCCTCGCTGTGGGCCGAGGCCAATGGACCGTCGGTGTGGATCAGCACCTATACGCGGGCTCTGCAGCGGCAGATCGAGCGCGAGAGCCAGTCGATCTATCCCGACCCCGCCGTCCGCGCCCGCAAGGCGGTGGTCCGCAAGGGGCGCGAGAACTATGTGTGCCTTTTGAACTTTCAGGAGCAGATCAACGGCGCCCAGCTGGGCAATGGCGATCTGATCGGCCTGGCCCTGACCGCCCGCTGGGCCCGGGCGACCCGCGATGGCGACATGACCGGCGGCGACTTTCCCGCCTGGTTGCCGACCCTGTTCGCGATCGCGCCGTCGATGCAGGCCAGCGCCGCCAATCTGGTCGATCGACGCGGCGAATGCGTCCACGCCGGCTGCCAGCACTATCGTATCTGCTTCATCGAGAAGGCGGTGCGGGCCTCCAAGCGGGCCGACATCGTCATCGCCAACCATGCGCTGGTCCTGACCCAGGCCGCCTTCGACGGCGCGCGGGCGGCCCGGGGGCAGAAGGGCGACAACGAGACCACGGCCGTCAAGCGGGTGGTGTTCGACGAGGGCCACCACCTATTCGACGCCGCTGACAGCGCCTTTTCGGCGGCCCTGTCCGGCGCCGAGGCGGCCGAGCTGCGCCGTTGGATCCGCGGGCCCGAGGGGCGCGGCCGGCGCGGCCGAGGCCTGGAGGCGCGGCTTCTCGACATCCTGGGCGACCGCGAAGGCGCGCGTCAGGCCCTGACGGCGGTGCTGCACGCGGCCGTCGCCCTGCCGGGCGAGGGCTGGTCGGGACGGATCGCGCCGCCCGATGGCCAGGCCAATCCGATCGGACCCATCGAGACCTATCTGGTGGCGGTGATCGAGCAACTGCGGGCTCGCAGCGGCGAGCGCGGCGGGGTCGAGCAGGGGCTGCAATGCGCCGCCCGCCCGGCGGTGGATCTGGTCCGCGAGCGGGCCGGTGAAGCGGCTCGGGCCCTGGCCGGGATCGAGGCCCCCTTGTTGGCCTTGGCCCGGCAGCTGGAGGACGTTCTGGACGAGGACGCCGAGCATCTGGGCCCTTCGGAGCGGGCCCGCATCGAGGGGGCCCTGCGCGGCCTGGATCGCCGGGCCCGGATGACCTTGCCGGCCTGGCGCTCGATCCTCAAGGCGATCGACGAGGACGCCGAGGACGACCCGGATTTCGTGGACTGGTTTGAGGCGACGTTTCTGTACGGACGGGTGGTCGACGCGGCGTGCCGGCGACACTGGGTCGATCCGACCGAGCCGCTGCGGGCCGCCGTGCTGAGCCCGGCCCACGGGGTGCTGGTAACCAGCGCCACCCTGACCGATCCGGCCCTGGAGGATCCCTTCGCCCTGGCCGAGATGCGCACCGGGGCGGCGCGCATGCCCCAGGCGCCCAAGGTGCTGCGGCTGGTCTCGCCGTTCAACTACGAGAAGAACGCCCGGGCCATCGTGGTCACCGACGTCAACAAGGAAGACGCCCGGCAGGTCTCGGCGGCCATGCGCGAGCTATTCCTGGCGGCCGGCGGCGGCGGTCTGGGGCTGTTCACGGCCATCCGGCGGCTGAAGGCGGTGCACGAGCGGATCGCCGCGCCCCTGGCCGATCAGGGTCTGGCGCTGTACGCCCAGCACGTCGATCCGCTGGAGGCCGGGGCCCTGGTCGACATCTTCCGGGCCGAGCAGGACGCTTGCCTGCTGGGCACCGACGCCATCCGCGACGGCATCGACGTTCCGGGTAGAAGCCTGCGGCTCTTGGTTTTCGACCGGGTGCCGTGGCCCAGGCCCGACATCCTGCACAAAGCACGCCGCGCGCGCTTTGGCGGCAAGGGCTATGATGACTCGACCGCCCGGGCCCGGATCAGCCAGGCTTTCGGCCGCCTGATCCGCCGGGCGGACGATCGCGGCGTGTTCGTCATGCTGGACGCCGCGGCCCCGACGCGACTGTTCTCGGGCCTGCCGGAAGGGATCACGGTCGAGCGCATGGGCCTGGTCGAGGCCATCGAGGCCACCGCGGCTTTTCTGACCGAGACATGAGCTTCACAATCCGTCGCTAGACGACTCCTTGGCGCTAAGGCTCTGGGGGAGCACATGATTCGAGCTTGGGGCGTGGTGGTGTTGGTGCTGCTCCTGGCCGGGGAGGCCCAGGCCGAGGACTTTGTCCGCGATGACTGCCGGGGCGCCGTGCAGGCCACTCAGAGCCTGCGCTTCGAAACGCCGCTGCATGCGCGCTGGTACAAGCGGTTCTGGACCGGCGCCTGCGAGGATCTGAGCTTCTGCTTTCCCGGCTCACCCAACTGGAACGAGGTGGTCGGCAAGCTGTTGACCCGAGGCGGGCCCGCCGAACGCACGGTGCTGTTACCCAAGGCCTGCCGTCTGGGTCAGACGATCGGTCTGGAATGGGCCCGGGACCGCCGGATCAAGCGCATCCAGACCAACGATCTGCGGACCTTCAACGCCATGCTGGAGGAGTCGGACGACGCTCTGCGGGGGATAGAGCGCGTGGAGTCGAGGACCCATACGATGCTTTTGCAACACTAGGATCTTATCGCGGCCTCAAAGCCGCCGAACTTCCGCGCCGCCCCGGGGCTAGACCATGCGCTTCCTTGGAGGAGCGTTCCGATGACCCGATCCGACCATGCCGCCGACCCCGCGATCGATGAGGCCGCCGCCCCGGCCCAGACCTATTCGGCGCGCGCCTTGGTGCGGGCGGTCCGCTGGCGCAGCGGCCTGTCGGGACCGCAATTCGCGCGCGCCTTCCACATCGATCTGGATCTGCTGTCGGCTCTGGAACAGGGCGATACACGCCCTGACGCCGCCCTGACCGCCTATCTAAGGGTGATAGACCATGCCCCAGACGTCGTGCGCGACGCGCTCGAACGCTCGGGTTTGTAGCGCGGACCGGGCGCTCGCCGACCGGCTTTGTCTATGGCAGCTCTATCCGCGCCGGCCGCGAAGCGGTCTGTTTGACCCTCAGCGATCCCGACTTCACGGCGGCGCGGCCGAGCCCTGGCCGGTGATCCTGTAGGTCCCGACTCGCCGCCCCGATGTCGCACCCCTTGAGCGCGCCGCGCGATTCAGACCTGGCGCGTCGTTCGGTCACGACGCGGCTGGGGTCGCGACGTCTTGCTCGAAGGCGCCGTGCGCACGGCCGGTGATGCGGTCGGCCAAGCGGACGCCGGACCGCCAGGCCGCTTCGACGCCTTCGCCTGCAACCCAGTCGCCGCAGAGGCCAAGGCCGACCCGTTCGCGCCAGATGGGGCCCGAGGTCGCCCTGGCCGGGCGCGCATAGCGCCAGCGATGGGCTTGTAGCGCCAGGACCTGCGGCGCCGGCGCCTCGAAGCGCTGGGTCAGAGCCGCGATCATGCGAGCCGCGACCTCGTCTGACGTGGCCCCGAGATTCCGTCGAGACCAGGGGCCTGTCGCCTGCAAGGTCCAGGCTTCGGGGCCCGAGCGGCCAGGTTTGCTGGTCTCGCGAACCGCCAGGGTCAGCGTCTCGCAGCCACCGAGGCGGCCAGCGTCAAGCGGAACCCGGCCGTCGAACACCACCATGGTCGACCAGACGGCGTCGGATTGAGCCATCGCGGCGTAGACGGCGAGGTCGAAGGCGTGGCGCGCCAGGAGCGTGGAGGCCTGTTCGGGTGGGATCGCCAGGACCACCACGTCGAACGGCCCTTCAGACCCCGTGTCGCGTCCCAAGATGTCCAGCATCCAGCCCGACGCCCCTCGCGTCAGACCCATGACCTGGGCGGACCACTCAACGTTCAAGCCCTCCGCAAGGGCCTTGAGCGGCGCGTTCATGGTCGGCAAACCCACGATCGCGCCAGGACCCGCCTCGGGCCAGGGCGCCGCGAGCCCGCGGCGTATCCAATCCTCGACGTACTGCCGGAAGACCGGGTCTTGCGCGGTGAACGATGTCGCGCCGTGGTCGAAACAAGCTTCGCCCAGCGGGGTTTGAATCCGCCGCGTCGACATCCGACCGCCGGCGCCGCGCCCCTTGTCCAGCAGTCGCACCGAAAGACCCGCCTGGGTCAGGCGCTCGGCGCAGACAATGCCGGCGAGACCGGCGCCGACAACCGCGACACGGCGAGGGCCGCCGCCTGACGCCTCGATCACCATCCAATTCTACTCCCATCCCAGGCGAAGAACCCGCCGTTGTCGTCGACTTTCAGGTCGTCCATCAACCTGACCAGGGCCTGCGCCGAACGGGCGGGCGTGAAGGTCGTGTCGTCCGCCCCCCCCTTTCGGAACGGCGCGCTGAGGTCGGTCTGGACCGTGCCCGGGTGCAGCGCGACGCAGACTCCCAACGGCCGCGTGCGTCGGTGTTCAATGGCCAGGGTGGCGACCAGCATGTTGAGCGCGGCCTTGGAGGCGCGATAGCCGTACCAGCCGCCCAGGCGATTGTCGGAGATGCTGCCCACGCGCGCCGATAGGGCCGCAAAGACGCTCGGCCGGTCTTTCGGCGTCAGCGGCAGCAGGTGCTTGGCGACCAGGGCCGGGCCCACCGCGTTGACCGCGAACAGCTGGGCCAGGGTCGTGGCGTCGAGGGCCCGCATGGACTTTTCGGGGGCGACGCCAGGACCATGCAGCACACCGGTCGCGACCACCACGCGGTCCAAAGATCCCAGGGCGCGGAGGCCCCGAGCGGCCGCTGTCAGGTCTTCCTCGTTCAGGATGTCGGCCTCGATGAAGGGCCGATCAGGACTGTCCGGCCAGCCCTCCGGGCGGCGACGAGCCAGGCCGACCACCTGGTCGTAGCGACCCTGGGCGCCGAGCGCTTTGGCTAGAGCGTCGCCCAGTCCTCCGCCGACGCCGAGGACGACCGCGATTGAAGGGGACTCAGCCATGCAAGACCGCCGCGCCCGCGAGCAGCCCCGACAGGGCCCCAAGGGTCAGACGCCAACGCAGTCGGCCATAGCCTTGAGGGGCGGAACGGGCGCGGGCGTCCCAAACCGCGTGGGCCAAAAGGGCCAGGGCGAGAAGGATCAGCCGCAAGGCTGGCGGGGCGATGGGGGCGAACGCCAAGACCCAGGCCACGATCGGCGGCGCCATCGACAGGCACAGGGTGGCGGAGGACGGGCGAACCGCCATGAGCGTCATGCCCATGCGGGCGCCGGCGAGGAACGACAGGATCACGGCGGCGTAAGCCGACAGCGCGGCGATGGCGATCGGCTGCGACGACGGCCATGCCAGGCCCGCCAGCGCCGGCAGCCAGAAGGGCGCCACGCCGAACGCGCCGAGGACACTCAGAAGACGCGGCGCGCTCTGAGCGCGCGGAGCTGGAAGGACGTGGGCGCTCATGGTCGAGCCAAGCTGTCGAAGGCCGGACGCACTAGGCTCTGGCCTGGCGAACCAGGCTCAGGAACTCTTCGCGGGTCTGGGGATCGTCGCGCATCCGGCCCAGCAGCCGGCTGGTGGTCAGCATCGAACCGGGGGTGTCGACGCCGCGCAGCGTCATGCAGCTGTGTTCGGCCTCGATGACGACGCCCACGCCGCGAGGCTCCAGGCTGTCCTGGATGGCGTTGGCGATGTCGGTGGTCAGCTTCTCCTGGATCTGCAGTCGGCGCGAAAAGCCCGCCACGACGCGGGCCAGCTTGGATATGCCCACCACGCGATTGCCCGGAAGATAGCCGACATGGGCCCGTCCGATGACCGGCAGCATATGGTGCTCGCAGCAACTGACGACGCGAATATTGGACAGCACGATCAGGTCGTCATAGCCGCCGGTTTCTTCAAAGGTGCGCGTCAGATGGGTTCGCGGGTCCTCGTTGTAGCCGCTGAAGAGTTCGGCGTAGGAGCGGGCCACGCGGGCGGGCGTGTCGACGAGGCCTTCACGGGTCGGGTCGTCGCCAGCCCAGGCGATGAGGAGGCGCACCGCGTCCTCGGCCTGGGCTTGGGTGGGCCGCATGGATTCTTCGCTGGCGTGGCGCGCGACCGCTGACTTGAAAACTGACGACATGGGGATCTCCAGGAAGCACGGGTGCTTCCTGGAAGTTCTATATCTCAACTGAGATATAGAAAAGTGGGATTATGCCGCGAGACTGATCGAGGGGTTGGAAGCATCCTGTCGGGGCGGCGAGGCGTAGGCGCGTACGAAAGCTGCGGCGACGTCTTCGCGCAGTCTGGCCATCACCAAGGGGCTGGTCGCCTGCCCCCGTAACTGCTGCTGATGAAGACAGGCCATCAGCAAGGGAGAGATCAGCACCATCGCGGCGGACCGCAGGTCGGTGGCGATCATCTCTCCGCGCGCGACGTGGTCCGCGAGCCTGGCCTGTAAGGCCTCTATCGTGGGGTCCAGGATGTGGGTCAGCGCAGAAGGGCCCATGGCCGGATCCAGAAAACCTTCGGCCAAGCTTATGGCGAACACATCGCCAAGCCGCACCGTCTTGGGCGCGGTCAGGGCCCGGACGAGGTCGGCGGCGTAGTCGCCGATGGACTGGGCGAAGGGCTGGTCGCTGCGGCGTTGGGCGTCGAGGCCTGGGCGTCCCCGTCGCAGGCATTCGGCGAGCACGGCGTCGATCGTCTGGGCGCGATCGCCAAAATAGTGGCGCAGCGTCGGGACCGAGACATCGGCCGCCGCCGCCAGTTCCCGCAGGCTGAGCCGAGCGCCCTCGCGGCGGACCATGTGCAGGGTCATCTTCGCCAGCAGGTCCCGGCGCTTGGCCTCGTGATCCGCGTCGCGGGAGCCCTTGGGTCTGGACAAAACCTTGATCCTCGAAAGGCGAAACAGCCTGGCCCGAACCACGGCTCATGACGATACTCTATATCGCATGAGATAGATTAATTGGCCATCGTCTCTTTGGATCGCCTCGTGGGGCCGTCCGACGTCGAAAGATCTGTCCGCGGACTCGCCGCCCGGCCAACGCGGCCAGGCGGCGGTCTGTCGAGGTTTAGAACGTCTTGCGCAGCGTCACGCCGTAGGTGCGCGGCGCGGTCGGATAGCCGCTGTAGCTGCCATCCTGGGCCACCGTCGGGAAGGTGGCGATCAGGCTGTCGTCTTCCGTGAGGTTGCGGCCCCAGAGCGTGAGTTCCAGCTGGTGGGCGACATTGGTCAGGCCCACGCTGGCGTTGACGTTGTTCTGTCCCCAGGTCGACAGGTCAGGCGGGGTGGTTTCGGTCAGCTGGGTCTTGCTGGTGTAGTCATATTCGGCCCGCGCATAGCCCGTATAGCCGTTGCCGAAATCGTGGTTGACGGTCGCCGAGGTCGATAGGGTCCAGGTCGGAATGCCGGCCGGCTTGTCGCCCGTCAGGTTGCGGAAGTTCGGACGACGGCCAGTGGCCGGATCAACCGGGCAGCGGACGGTGTCGTAGTTCACGCAGGCCGCGCCGGTGAAGGAGTCGTACTTGGGGTCCAGATAGGTGACGGCGCCGGTCAGGGCGAGCCACGCGGTCGGGCGATAGGCGCTGTCGATCTCGAAACCGCGCACCGACTCCTCGCCGGCGTTGACCAGGCTGTAGCCCAGGCCGGTGAAGGCGTTGGACTGGAAGCCTTTGATCGCTTGGTCGAAGACGGCCAGGTTGAAATAGCCACCGGGGAAGTTGGCCTTCAGGCCGGCTTCATAGACGTTGACATCTTCGGGCGCGGCGGTGCGGCCCACGCCATTGGCGTTCGGCGGACGGCTGTCCGAGGACAGGTTGAACGCCCCGGCCTTCCAGCCCGTCGAATAGCTGACATAGGCGTTGATCCGGCCGAAGTCATAGGCCGCGCGCACCGCATAGGTCAGCTTATGGTCGCTGAGCCTGCCGGACTCGGTCGCGTTGGGATAGTTGACCGGCGCGTGGTTGGTGGTGTTGCCGTAATAGAACTGCAGGGCTCCCAGGGCGCCGTAGAGGTTGCCCGGCAGGCCCAACGCCGCAAATTGCGGCACTGCTTGCAGGTTCAGGGCCGAGAACTTGTCGTACAGCACGACATTGGACGTCGCGTCCTTCTTGTCGCTCAGATAGGCGAGGCCGCCGGTGATCGTCAGATGATCGGTAACCTGATAGTCGGCCTGGCTGAACAGCGAGAACGAGGTCTGCTTCATCGAATAGTAGTCGTCGATGGCTTTACCTGCCGCGAAATAGGTCTTGCCCGGTACGACCGACGGGGTGACCAGGCTCTGCAGGAACTCCAGCGCATACAGATTGGACCGCCCGGTCAAGGCGGGGCGCAGGGCGGCAGGCAGGGCGCCGAGCAGGGCGGCAGGGACCGGGCCGCTGAGGCCGTCGCCGAACGCCCGGATATCGGATCCGTAGCTGATCGTCCGGCCGGTCGACAGCTTCTCATTCTGATAGAAGCCGCCCACGAGCCAGCTGAACGGGCCCGAGCCCTTGGACGCCAGGCGTACTTCCTGGGTGAAGGTCTTGATGTCGTTGCCCACGGCGTTGTTGGCGATGTCGGCGCCGGTGAAGTCGATGTCCTGGAACGACTCGCTGGTCTGCTTGCGATAGGCCGTGATCGAGGTCAGGGCCGCGAAGCCCAGATCGTGGTCGATCTGGCCTGATATGCCCTGACCCTTCAGGGTGTTGGCCGGATCGGTGTTGAAGGTGATGTCACGGTTGAACTTGGTGGCGGGGTTGCCGACAGGACGACCCAGGCCATAGGGCGCCGGCGCGCCGAGGAACTGGGTCGCCGGGCCGTTCAACAGCGAGACCACGGCGCAGCAGATCTCATTGATCTTGTTGTAGTCGGCGATCACCCGCACCGAGGTCTTGTCGGTCGGCAGCCACAGGACGTCGGCCCGCATCGACCAACGGTCGCGGTTGTTGACGTCGCTGCCGGTGACCGTGTTGGTGGCGAAGCCGTCGCGCTTGTTGATCCCGCCGGACAACCGAACGGCCAGCGTGTCGCTGAGCGGACCGGTGATGGTCCCCTTGACCTGCTGCTGGCCGTAATTGCCCAGGGTGACCTCGGCCTTGCCGCCGAACTCGAACTGCGGCTGCTTGGTCACGATGCTGATCGCGCCGGCCGAGACGTTCTTGCCAAACAGGGTCGATTGCGGACCGCGCAGGACTTCGATGCGCTCGATCTCGGGCAGATCGTCCAGCGCCGATGACGAGCGCGAGCGATAGACGCCGTCGATGAACACGCCGACCGAGCTTTCGATGCC
>JAHINZ010000005.1 GCA_018895795.1 Alphaproteobacteria bacterium | reverse complement strand
GCAGGACGATAATGCCAAAGCCCAGAAGGAAGAGCACGTAGGGGTCAAGCTGCATCGCACATCAACGCGCCGGATTGTCGATGGCGCCAAGGCCGTTTAACGGCGAGGCCTTAGAGCCCGATTTGTCCGCGAAGGTCTTTGTGCATAGTCGCGCGATCAAGCCCGATGCGATCTTACCGCTCGGGAAGAATAGTCGTCATTTGAGAGGGCGGAGATCACATTCTTACCGCTCGGTAAGTTTTTAGTTGTCAGGATGGCATTAGGCGTTAAATCTTACCGAACGGGAAGATTTTGATGATCGACACAGCCGAAGAATTTGGAGCCACCCTCGCGCGAGCGCGCAAGGCTTTGGGACTCACGCAGCGCGACCTGGCCCTCGCCATCAACAGCGGCGAACGGTTCATCGTCGATCTGGAGGCCGGCAAGCCCACTGCTCAGCTTGGCAAGGCGCTGGCCGCGGCCAAGGCGGCGGGCATGGTGCTGATCGACTCCGCCGAACTCTCGATCACCTTGCCACGATCGGCGTCCTGATGGCTCTTCCCGTCTTCAACGGCGCCGCCGCCGTCGGGGTCATCGACGCCGACGCCAGTGGCCCGAGGTTCCAATATGATCAGGCGTGGCGTGAAGCCGCGGACGCCTTTCCCGCTTCCCTCACCATGCCCTTGAATCAAGAGGCCTGGGGAGCCGAGGTGGCGACACCCTGGCTGATGAACCTTTTGCCCGAGGGCGAGCCCCTGCGGGCGATGACGCGTGCCTTGGGCGTGTCGCGCGATGATATTCTTGGCCTGATCGCCGAAACAGGGCGCGACCTGGCCGGGGCTTTGACCATCGGCGCTCCGCGTCCTGACGACACGCCGGGCTATCGCGAGATCGGCTCCTCGACCGATCTTGAGCGGATCTTGGAGGAGTTGCCGGCCAAGCCTTTCCTGGTGGGGGAAGACGGCGTCTCCATGAGTCTGGCTGGCGCGCAGGAAAAGCTCCCGGTCGCCCTCGTTGATGGGCGGCTGGCCGTTCCCATCAATGGCGCGGCGTCGACCCAGATCCTCAAGCCGGACAATCCCCGTCTTCCGGGAAGCGTTCAAAACGAAGCGCTGTGCATGGTGTTGGCCCGACGTTGCGGACTTTCCGTCGCGCCGATTACGACCGGCCTGGCGGGAACCAGAAGCTATCTCCTCGTGGAGCGCTATGACCGCCTCATCAATGGAGACCTGATCCGACGGCTCCACCAAGAGGACTTTTGCCAGGCGCTGGGCCGGCCGCCCGTGGCCAAATACGAGCACAATCAATCGGGTGTCCCAGGACCCTCGTTATCTGACATGTTCGCGCTCGTACGAGACCATATGACCGCGCGGGAGATCACCGGACTCCTGGATGCCGCAATCTTCAATATCGCCATCGGCAACGTCGACTCCCACGCCAAGAACTATTCGGTGCTGTTGTCGTCACGGCGGCCTCAACTGGCGCCGCTTTACGACCTGATGTCGGGCCTGGTCTGGCCCAATATTACCCAGAACCACGCGCAGGATGTCGGTGGCCAGCGGCGCGGCCGACACATCCTTGGCCGTCACTGGCGACGGATGGCCGAAGACTGCGGGCTTTCCCGGCCGGCGACGTTAAGGCGCGTCATTCAGCTGGCCGGCCGCGTCGTCGCCGAGACGGCCGCCGCCGCAGCCGAAGTCGCCGCGATGCCGGCGGGAGGGGGGGCGATGCTGCAGTCGTTCGCCGACGCTATCCGCGAGCGCGCCTTGCTGGTCCTGGCTAATGCCCGACGGGAGGGGAGCGTGGAGGATGAAGAGCCGGCCACGGAGAATGTCGGCGCCACCTACGGCGACGCCTGAGCATATCCACCAACTACGCCAATTGACGATGTGGCTTGAGGATTGGCGTGGCGCTTTTGCACCGGCTGCACGCGGCCAGGATCGCAGGTGCAAGCCGGAGGTGCGATTTCGGTCATGGCGCTGCAGTTCGCTTCGACCGTTCTTCGGCCCAGTCCTAGAGCTTGTTTAATTGGCCATATTTGGCCAATTACCTTCTAATATACGGATAAATCGGCCATATGTGGCCAATGCTAAAGGCCTATGCTGAACTTCTACATGAGCTGGGGGAACGCATTGGCGCGCGCCGCAAGGCCTTGGGCTGGACCCAGCAGGCGGCCGCCGAACGCTCTGGCGTCAACTATCGTACATGGCGGCGACTTGAGAACCAGGGTCAAGCCTCCGTCGAGGACCTCGTGAAAGCAGCCGTGGCGCTGCGTTGCGAGGAAGGCCTGGAGATCCTCTTCCTAGCCCCCGCAGCCTCTAGCATCGACGAGTTGCTGCGCCAGCAGAAGTCGCAAGCCCGGCGTTCCGGGCCTAGGAGCGCATGAAGCTGCCGATGTCACTCGGGGCATTCTTGGCCGCGTCTTGAACGGCGGTCACCGCTCGACGGGCGGCGGAAAGGGGGAGGGGAGATCCAGGCGATCGGCCGTTCGCGCGGCTGCACAGCCCAGCAGATGACTGAAGCCAACGTTCAAATAAGCTCGCGGGATGTTGAGCGCTTTAAGCCGTCGGCCCAATAAGGAATTTGGCGCAGAGGGCACGTCCAAGCTCTGGTCGGCGACCACGTCTCCAATTTGACGTCTGATATAGGCGGTGGGAAAGTGGCGCCTGAGGTAAGTTAGGCCCGTAATGTCCACAGGATTACTACGCCGTCCCCCTATATCCAGAAGGAAAGCGGGGGTGAGAGTGAAGGAGTGTTTTGTGAAAAAAGTAGGTGTTTTGAATAACTTAGGGGTATTTTGGGGCGGAAACCTGACTCCGTCTCCGCCGCCACCCCGATCCGGTAGTGTCCTTCGTCGCCCTTGCTCGGCGAATGGGCATTGATCTGTAAAATCTTTCTCGCGATTTCGCGTCTGGAGGCGTGTAGGCCCAGCCGCTCTGGCCATGATCAGAGGCGGGGTTGGAGAAAGGTTCGATGGCGAGGCGCAAGCTTCGGTGGGGGCTTGGATCAGGTTCCCATCGCTGGATCGCTGATGCCGTGGGCGCCGGTTTCCAGACGTCCGGCGGCGCGCCGCTCAAACCCAGCGGCGGTCGCGGTGAAATCATACCATGCGCCGCTGTCGGCGACCGACCATTCGCGCCGAGCTCGCCCGCCAGCGGGAACATCGATCACGCCGCCGGCCTCTCCGTAGGCGTTGTGGGCGATCGTTACCGCGCGCGCGGTGCGACCTGCATTGCTGAGCACCACTTCGATCCTTTGCCGCGAAGGTTTGTATCGAAGCTCGATCTCGACCGGCGCGCCGCCCGCCTCGCCCTTGAGGACGCGGTGGAAGCCGTTCGGCGCGTAGATCGCCAGGTCATAACGGCCGCCATCGGCTTGCAGGTCCCAGACATCGCTAAGACCCTTTCCGGCCTCGACGGTGTAGCGCTTGGGGATCCTGTCGAGATGCAGACGGTCATAGACATGGAACACCGCCCCCATCGATCCGGTGTTGAGGAAGTCGACGGTCACATGGCCTGCGGCGGCGTCCACGGTCGAGGCGACATGCAGTTCGTAGGGCAGGCGGCGGGAAGGGCGCACGCCGGTTTCTTGGTTCAGCGGTTGCGGTCGATTGGGCGGGACGATGTGGGGACGCTGGATGTGGTCTAGAACCACGGCCGAAGCTCCACTGACGTCGGGCAGATCAGGGAATACCGGATCGTTCGGGTTACGGAAGTCTAAGGCCGAGGTCAGGTCGCCGCTGACGGCCCTGTGCCAGGGGCTGATACTTGAAATGACCACGCCAAAGCGCTGTTCAATGAACTGTCCCACCGAGGTGTGGTCGAACACCTGGGAATTGACCCATCCGCCCTTGCTCCAGGGCGAGATGACGTACATCGGCACGCGCGGCCCCATGCCAAATGGCCGGATCAGGCCGCTGATCTGGTCGTCCTTGTGCAGATGTTTGCGCTCCGGGTCAGAGAAATAGTGGCCGCGCAGGTCGAGGGTCGCCTTGCCGGCGGGCGCGCCGGCGAGGTCGTAGGAGGGCGGCGCGGGCGGCGGCGCATGGTCGAACTGACCGTCATTCTCATCAAAGGTCAGGAAGAACACGGTCTTGGCCCAGACCGCCGGATTGGCCGTCAAGGCCTCCAGAATCTTGGCGGTGAACTCCGCGCCCTGGATCGGCGTCGATGCGCTGGGATGCTCCGAAAACGGCGCCGAGGGCAGAATCCACGAAACCGACGGCAGGGTGTCGTCCTTGACGTGCTGGGCCAACTGATCGAGCGACCAGGGACTCATGCCGTTCTTGTAGAGTCCGGAGTCCGGTGTACAGGTGCGGAAGCTCTCAAAGGCCAGACCGCCATGCATGGCGCCGGTCCAGTTGTTGTTGGGGTCCTGATAGATGCGCCAGCTGACGCCGGCCTTTTCCAGCACGTCGGGTATGGTCTGCCAACGCAGGGCGTTGCCGGCATAGGTGTAGCCGGGTGTCGGCAGGGCGCCCTTGATCCAGCAACGATGGTTGTCGGGTTCAGAGGTCTCGTCCGTGCTGTTTACGCCTCGGGCGCGCAATTCGGGATCAGAGCTCGATCCCGACCAGAACACGACACGGTTGGGATCGGTGCCGGCGGCCACCGAGCAGTGATAGGCGTCGCAAAGCGTGAAGGCCTCGGCCAGGGAAAACTGGAAGGGAATGTCGTCGCGCTTGTAGTAGCCCATCGAATAGGGGGTCTTGAAGCGCGGCCACTGATCGAGCCTGCCTTGGCCCCAGGCGGCCTGGGTGTCGGAGAACGAATGCGGCGTGCCGGGAACCCGCAGGGCGTCGGTGGTCTTGGTGTCGAGGTGGAAGGGGGACAGTTCCCCTTGGCCGTCCGACTGACGCCAGACGTCGCGGTCGCCAGGCAAGGGGATCGGATGACGATCGCCGAAGCCGCGGACCCCGCGCAAGGTTCCAAAATAGTGATCGAACGAGCGGTTCTCCTGCATCAGGATCACCACGTGCTTTACGTCATTGAGGGTCCCCGTGTCCTGGGCGGCCGGGATCGCCAGGGCCTTGCGAATGGCGATCGGCATGGCGGCAAGCGCCGCGCCGCCGGCGGTCGCGCCGCCTGCCAGGCGCAGGAACGAACGACGGTCATGAGTGGGCATGATCTGAAATCCTCGTCTTGGCGGCGCGCGTCGGGCGTCATGGTCGAATGACGTCGCCATAGGGGCCATCTGTGATGTCTGAGCGACGTCGCCGCGAGGCGGGGCGCCAAAGACGCCCCGCGCGGAGTGGCTAGAACCGGGTCGAATAGGAGGCGTAGAAGGCCCGCGGCTTGCCTTCGAATTCATAGCCATAATAGTAACGCGGATCGGTCGTCTTGAATTCGCCGCGATTGAACGCCGATCCGAAGCGTTGATTTCCGAACCCGTAACGTTCGGCATATTTTTCATCGAACAGGTTGACGATCCGCAGCTGGAACTGGTGTTGCAGATCCTTGCCGGCGAAGTAGTTGATCGAGGCGTTGACCACCGTATAGTGACCGAAATCCTTGCGGATCGACGGCCGCCCAGCGACGCTCAGGCCGCCGGAGGCCCACTCCGATCCCTGCACGCGCGGGAGCAAGGTCAGGTTGAGCCTCTGGTCTTCCGAGGTCCAGGCCAGGGTGCCATTGATGAACCAGGCCGGGGTTTCACTGATCTGTTCGCCCTTGAACAGGCCGCTATCCAGGGAGGCGTCCTGGGCGGTGTAGCCCAGATTGAGCTTCCAGGCCTTGCCGATCGCGAGGTCGACATCGAGGGTCGCGCCGAGAATCTTGGTCAGAGCTTCGTTGTTGAAATAGGTGTTGCGCGGGCCGAACGCGCCCTCGGCGGGGACGCGGAAGTCTGTTGTGCCCTGGATGCGATGGGTGATCTCGGTCTTGAAGGCGCCAAGTTCGACCGACACGGCCACGTCGTTGAACTGGCGCTGATAGCCCAGCGCCCCGTTGAAGGTCTTGGTGCTTTCCGCCTGCAGATCGGGATTGCCCTTGGTCGTGCTGGTGTCGTTATTGAGCTCGGTCGTCCGGGGCAGGCTGTAGGACGTTCCTCCGTTGGCGCGAACATAGCTGCCCGCCCAGAGCGGCTGACGTACGCCAAATTTCCAGATCGTTTCGCTGTCGGAACTTGGCAGGACGTCGGTGCGCACCGCCAGCGAAATGGCCGTGTCGGGGCTGAAAGCCAGTTTAGGGCGGGCGTCGAGGAAGACGCCGGTGGTGGTCGCTGTTTCGTCACCGACCGGGTAGATCGGGTCGGAGTCATCCTTGTACGAGACAGTCTGCACGCCGGCGACGACCTGCAGGTAGTCACCGAAGTCCACGGTATTGCGGACGGTAAGGCCCATCTCCAGGAAGCCGGCCTTGTACTGCGAGCCGTCGCCAAAGCCGCGATAGGCGCCGTTGGCGTAGGTCTTGCCGCTCCAATCGCCATAGGCGACCTTCTTGTTGGTGGAGGGGTTGGTGCAGCCCGCCTTGTCCTTGCAAATGTCGGGGTAGACCTCGGAATTCCAGATGTGGGGATTGCTGTAGTAGGCTTGGACTTCCGTCAGGAAGGCCGGCGACCAGCGCTTTTCCAGCGACAGGTCGGCAATCGGATAGCGCACGGTATTGGGCGAGTGCACCTCACCGTCGGGGAAGGCGTCCTGGAACCAGGATTCGGTGTATTCGGCGTTCAGGCGCAACTTGGTGGTTTCATTGATCTGCCACAGGTATTTGACGCCGACCTCGTTGCGGTTCAGCGGGAACTTCTGATGGCCGCCGGCGGCGAAGACGTTGTCGACATAAGCCTTGGGATTGTAGATGCGCGGGCCGTCAGTGGCTTGCATCGAGCCATAGACCATCAGGCTGTGCTTGCCCTCGGAGTCGAGAGGGAAGGAATAGTTGCCCCAAAGCTCGCGTGACTGGAAGGAGCCGTAGCTGGCGCCAAAATCGCCCTTGCGGGTGCCGTCAGGCTTCTTGCTGACGATGCTGACGACGCCGATGCCGCCGTTGCTGCCGTAGAACAGGCTGTTGCCGCCGCGGAAAACCTCGACGTTCTCGATCATGTGCGGATCAAGCGTCGTCGAGCTCCAGATATCTTCCAGGGCCGGGCCGCGATCATAGAGCGGGACGCCGTCCCGGATCACCAGGGTGTCGCGGTCGCCGCCGCCATCCAGACGGATCGTGTATTCGCCCTCGTCAGGCGAGTAGCCAATGTTGACGCCCTTGACCAGGAACTGGGCCAGCTCAGCGAAGTTGGAGGCTCCGCTCACCCGGATTTGTTCGGCGGTCACTTCCTGCACGGCGTTGCCGTACTTGACCGCTTCCACCGCCGTAACCGTCGGGGTGGACGCCCTCTTGGCGTTGACCAACACCGCGGAGACATCCGTATTGGCGGCGTTGTCCTTGCCTGTATCTGCCGCCATCGCGAAGCCTGGCATGGCGCAGGTCGCCAGCAGCACGCCGATGATCTTCGCATGCGCTCGTATAGGACTGGATCTCACGGTCATCCCCTCGATGTAAGGCGTCGGCCCACGGCGGAGCCGAACCAAGGTCAAGGTCGGGACACGCTCGCCCCGCCTTTCTCGACGTCGAGAATGGGTGGGCTCAATGACGTCTCAGTGTGCCGTTGATGACGTAAAAATGAAATTTGTTCATTTCAGTTTGCTTGGGGATTGAGTAAAATTGCAACTCATGATGATAGATCATCCATGGATAGAACCGTTTCAGCCGCCGGCTTCGCGCCCGCCGAGCTCGAGATCGCCGCCCTGGCGAACGCCAAGGCAATCTTGCTGGATTGGGACGGCTGCGCGTCGATCGCCAACCAGCCTTTCGCCATGACGATCGAGTTTCTTGACGTTTATGGCGATCGGGTGGTGATCGTTTCCAACAATTCCACCCTATTGCCGACCGATATCGCGGAGGCCCTGGCCAAGGCAGGAGCAAATTTTCCTGCCGAACGCGTCCTGCTGGCCGGTTGTGAAGCCATCATCACCGCCGCTGAATCCGGGAGAGATGTCCGCACCTTGGTGATCGGGCCGTCGCGCATGAAGGCCTTCGCCAAGAAGAACAATTTGAATCTTGTTCAAAAAGATATCGAGTTGGTTGTGCTTCTGCGCGACACCCGATTTTCCTATGCCAAGCTGGATCGCGCCGTCCAGGCGCTGAGGCAGGGCGCGCGACTGATCGTCGCCAATCCCGACAAGACTCATCCCGGGCTTAACGGGGCCCTGGTTCCGGAAACCGGGGCGCTCTTCGCCGCGATCGCTGCTTGTGTCGATCTGGAGACAATCGATGTGGCGGTTATCGGCAAGCCCTCTGCGGGCCTGTTCGAAAAGGCCTGCCGGTCGCTGAACGCCACACCCGACCAAGCGGTGATGATCGGCGACAACCCCCTGACCGACATCGCCGGCGCGCGGGCGGTCGGCATGGGGTCTATCCTGGTCGCCCCAGGCTCCTCCCTGACCTTGAAGGACCTGCTGCCCCCGCCGGCCAGTTGGGCACAGCGCACCGCGCAGCGGGTTTAGAAGCGCTTGATCGACAGGACGTCGAAGGTGTGGCGCAACACCTCCGTGGCGCGCTCGTAGTCGGCCAAACCCATGGCCGCGATCAGCGAGTCGATGACGCAGAGTTGGGCGATGCGACTGGTCATGGCCTCGGTGCGGAACTTGGTTTCGCGCGCCATGGTGTAGAGGGTGACATCGGCGTGGGCCTGGATCGGCGAGCGCGCGAAATTGGTGATGACGATGGTCTTGGCCCCGCGCTCCTTGGCTAGGCGCGTGGCGGTTACGGTCTCATGGGTGGCGCCGGAGTGGGAGATGGTCAGCACCGCCACCTCGGGATCGGTCAGGGAGGCGCTGATCGCCTGGATATGGCTGTCTGTTACAGCAGTGGCCCTCAGCCCGATCCGCAGCATACGATAGTGCGCGTCTTCCGCGATCGGCGCCGAGGAGCCGACGCCATAGATCTCGATGCGTTTGGCCGCCCTCAGGATGTCGACGGCCCGCTGCATCTCGTTGGTGTCGAGGATGGACAGCGTATCCCGCAGCGCCTGAACGCCGGAGTGAAAGAGCTTGCGGCAAACCGTGTCGAGCGGATCGTCGCGGTCCAGATCCTCGTGGATGAATTGCACGGGCTGCACCACCTCGTGCGCTAGGCTGAGCTTGAGCTGCTGGAAACCCGACATACCCAGGGCCTGACAGAAGTTGATCACGCTGCCCTGGCTGACCGCCGTCGCCTCGGCCAACTCGGTGACCGACATGCTGATCACCGCGTTGGGCGTCTCCAGAACGAAGTCCGCAATCTGCCGGGCGCTGCGGCCAAGGCTGTTATAGCGGCTGCGGATTCGGGGTAGGACGTGCTCGACCGGGGCGCCTTCCGTCACCTTCGAACGTCGCTTGGCTGTCTTCCCCGCTTCGTTTTTCAAGCTGTCTCTCCTCCGAGCCGCGTTCGTCTTCAGCGTATTGAACATATT
The DNA here is from genome assembly GCA_018895795.1 of Alphaproteobacteria bacterium. GTDB lineage: Bacteria > Pseudomonadota > Alphaproteobacteria > Caulobacterales > Caulobacteraceae > Caulobacter. Next base: position 1,926 of record JAHINZ010000005.1, on the reverse strand, counting down.
TCAGTTTTCGGCGGCGGCGAAATCGACGCCGCGGGTCCGAAGGGTCGGCGCAGATCTGGCGGGTCAGAGAAAGCGCCGCCTCAGGCGCGCCGCGAACTGATCGATGACGAAGACAGCCAGGAAGATCCCCGCCAGGATCGTGCCGACATGATGGTAATTGTACATGTCGAAGCGGCCCTTCAATTCCTGGCCGATCCCGCCCGCCCCAACCAGGCCGATTACCGTGGCCATCCGGAAATTGCGATCCAACACGTAGAGTGTGTAGGCGATGTACTGCGGAAGAACCTGGGGCAGGATCGCGAAACGCAACACCTTCAGGCGGTTGGCGCCGATCGCCACCAGGGCCTCCTGAGGCTTGGGATCGGCGTTCTCGATATCCTCGGCATAGAACTTTCCCAAGAAGCCGGCCGCGTGTAGCGCCAGGGCGAGTACGCCGGCAATGGGGCCAAAGCCGTAGGCCAGCACCAGGAACAATGCGCTGACCAGCTCCGGTATCGCCCGCAGAAAGCTGACCGTCCCGCGCGCGGCGACATAGGCGATCCGGCTTGGCGTCAGATTGGCGGCGGAGAAGAAGGCCAGGGGCGCGCTGAGCAAGATCGCCAGCACCGTGCCCCAGAGCGCGATCTCCAGAGTCTCCCAAAGCTTGACCGCGACATGGCCGAGATAACCCAACGGCTTGACCAGATATTCGACGCGCTCTGGCCGCGACTCCATCCGCAAGGTGTCGGGATTTAGGACCTGAATCGGGGTTTCGACGACCTCCAGATGCGACAGCCAGGGCAGGTGGCTGCGATCGAAACCTTCGATGCGGCTGATCTCCTGGCGCTCGGACATCTGCAATGGAAACAACGATGGGCCGATCCGTCCCAAGCCACGGGCGACCTGGGAATCGACCTTGCCGCCCGCTGTCGCCCAGATCGCCTCGCCGGTCATGCGGACCATGCGGCCCATCTCGACATCGCGGCCGGTCGCCAGCAAGAAGCCCAGAAGCGCCAAGGCGATCAACAGGGTCTGCGGACGGATCAGCGGCGGATAGGTCCACGTCTTTTGGGCGCGCGGGACGGATGACGAAACAGCGCTCGTCATGCGCGGGACTCCATGGGCTGGAGGGAGGCGTCGTAGAAGCGGGCGACGGCCGATCCGCTCAAGGCGGCGGGCGGCCCGTCATGGACGATTCTGCCCTGACGCAGAGCCACGATCTGATCGGCGAACTCCAAGGCCAGATCGACCTGATGCAGACTGCACAGCACGGTGACGCCGCGCGCCTGGGCGGCTTGGCGCAACAGGTTCAGCGTATCGCGGCTGACCTTTGGATCCAGGCTGGCCACGGGCTCATCGGCGATGATGATCTCGGGGTCGAGCATCAAGGCGCGGGCGATACCGACACGCTGGCGCTGTCCACCCGACAAGGCTCCGGCGGGCCGCCGCAGATGGTCAGGCTCAAGCCCGACAGTGGCCAGCAGGTCGCAGGCCTTGCGCTTGAAGGGCAGGGGGTAGAGGCCGGATAGCGCGCGCCAGGTCGGGATCGCCGCCAGGGCCCCGCCGATCATGTTTTCGGCGACGCTAGCCCGGTCGACCAGGCCGAAATGCTGATGGATCATGCTGACCCGCCGGCGGACGCTGGGCAGGGATTGGGCGGTGATCGGCTGGCCGTCGATGCGAACCTCGCCCTGGCTGGGTGAGGTCAGGCCGTTGACGGCGCGCAGCAAGGTCGACTTTCCGCTGCCGGACGGACCCAACAGCACACAGAACGCGCCGCGCCGTACGTTGAACGTGACCCCGTCGAGCGCCTGGGTTCCATCGGCGAACCGTTTGCCGATTCCATCGAAGGCGATGTGCTTGTCGCGGACCAAGGTCAATGAGCCGAAGCCTTTTTGAGGATCTCGGCTTTGAGGGCGTCATTGACGCGGGCCATCATCGTGCTGG
>JAHINZ010000297.1 GCA_018895795.1 Alphaproteobacteria bacterium | reverse complement strand
GTCGCGCCTGCCGATCCCGCGCCGCCTGGGTTTTCGTCCCGATGTTTCAGGGAGCCCGTCCAGATCTGTCACGCGGGTTGTCATCCAAGACCACGGCGGGCGCTTCCCGCTCGACCACCCCCAAAAGCCCGTCGGGTCGCCGGCCGGACGTCCCTTCCCTTGCTTCTGAGTGAGACCAGTATGCGGGCGGTTTGAGCGCGGAGGATTGGCGCGATCGATTATTTTACAAGCCGTTGATCTGACTGGGGTTTGGTCTGGAAAGAACGGGGATATAGTGCGGCCTATCCCCATTGCCCCAGCCCTCTCCCAGAGGGAGAGGGAGGGACCCACGCTCGCGTGGGAGGGTGAGGGGCTACACCGTCAGACGCCCTCGCCCCGAAAGTCCCTGCCCTGTACGGCAGGGCTTCGCAAACCCCTCATCCTCCCACGCCTGCGGCGCGGGCCCCTCCTTCTCCCTATGGGAGAAGGGTTCAGATCAGCCGCCCAGGCCCCGCCTTGAATCCTTGGAGGCGAGCTTGCTCTGAGGTCAGGCCGTGTCAATGTCCGGCCAGAGGCCGGCCGCGCGCGGCGGCGCGGCGCGCCGTCATTGACACGGCCTGACCTCAGAGCTCCAAGTCCACCAAGGGTTTCAGGACGCGCCAGCCTCGGCTGCGGCGGAGGGGTGAGCGGCTCAGAGGGCCAAGCTTTGGGAATTGGATTTCGGATTCTTCTGACCTACCTCAAGGGCGGCTTCGCGCTCTTCGTGATCGTTGGAATGATGAGCCTAGCTTACGCCGCTATCGAGGGCGCCCCTCAAGGCTGGTCGACCGCTCTTGGCGTCGCCGGCATGCGCGGCTTGATGGCCGGCGGATGGGCCTTCGGCGGCTTTCTTCTGTTGTCCCTTCTGATCCCGCTACTTAGAGGCGGAGCAGGGATAGCCGACCCCTCCAGTTATTACGTCTATGTGGAAGAGGACGGCAGCGCTCGGGCTCTGACGGCGGATGAAGCGTTTCACCTTGGCGAGACATTTCATCCCGCCGATGGCGGGCGGCCCTACATAAAGAACAGCTACAAAGCTCTGACACCGGACAGAAGCATCAGCGGCTTTCTTCCGCGCGATAAACTTCCTGCCCGCGTAAACGTCAAAACCTAGCCACCACCGCCGCTTCGCCCTATACCGCCCGCATGTTTGAAGGCCTCTCCCCCCTCGCCCGCGACGCACGCGCCTGGCCGTTCGAGCAGGCGCGCGCCCTGCTGGCCCGCACCCTGCGTCTGCGCCTGTCCGACGCCGAGCGCGATCTCGCCTCGACCCTGATCAACGCCGGCAAGACCGACGAAGCGGTCGCCACCCTGGAGGCCCTGCGCAAACCGGTGGTGCTGGAGACCGGCTATGGCCCGTCGGGCCTGCCGCACATGGGCACCTTCGGCGAGGTGGCGCGCACCACCATGGTCCGCGCGGCGTTCCGCGCCCTGACCGACGACAAGATTCCCACCCGCCTGATCTCGTTCAGCGACGACATGGACGGCCTGCGCAAGATCCCGCCCAACGTCCCGAATGGCGAGGTGATGATCCCCGATCTCGACAAGCCGCTGACCGTGGTCCGCGACCCCTATGGCGAGCATGAGAGCTTCGGCCATCACAACAACGCCCGCCTGCGCGCCTTCCTGGACGGTTTCGGCTTCGACTATGAGTTCGTGTCGTCCACCGACTGCTATCGCGGCGGCCGCTTTGACGAGACCCTGCTGATCGCCCTGGAGCGGTTCGACGCCATCCAGAAGATCATGCTACCGTCGCTGGGCGAGGAGCGCCGGGCGACCTATTCGCCGTTCCTGCCGATCAGCCCCAAGACCGGCAAGGTGCTGCAGGTCCCGACCCTGGAGCGCAATGTCGCCAAGGGCACGATCGTGTTCCGCGACGAGGACGGCGAGCTGACCGAGGTTCCCGTCACCGGCGGCGGCGTCAAGATGCAGTGGCGTCCCGACTGGGCGATGCGCTGGACGGCCCTGGGCGTCGACTACGAGATGAGCGGCAAGGACCTGATCGACAGCGTCCGCCTCTCGAACCAGGTCTGCAAGGTGCTGGGTGGCTCGCCGCCGGAAGGGTTCCACTACGAACTCTTCATGGACGAGAACAATCTGAAGATCTCCAAGACCAAGGGCAACGGCCTGACCATGGACGACTGGCTGCGCTATGGCGCGCCGGAAAGCCTGGCCTATTACATGTTCCAGAGCCCCAAGAGCGCCAAGAAGCTCTATTTCG
>JAHINZ010000296.1 GCA_018895795.1 Alphaproteobacteria bacterium | reverse complement strand
TCGGCAAGCTGCAAGACAGCCTCGACGCCGGCGTGGGCAACCTGGTGGACGCCGACCTGGCCAAGGAAAGCGCCAAGCTGCAGTCGCTGCAAACCAAGCAGCAACTGGGTGTCCAGGCGCTTTCAATCGCCAACCAAGCTTCTTCGTCAATCCTGAGCCTGTTCCGCTAACGACCAGGCGGGGAGGCGGGTCCAATTGGGCCCGCCTCCCATTCTTTCGGGCTAGATGTCGAGGAGAACCCACTTAGAGGACGCTGCCGCGAACGCGGGCGTAGGGAGAAATGGAAACCAAAGCCGCTTTGTCGGCCCCCGTCGCCGACACGACCCTCACGGGTCAATATCCGAAATCAACCGCCCCGGAGTCATCCGCGGGCGTCGTTGACGTTTTTGGGCCGGCTCCGGCTTCCGCCGATCCGCAGCCGGGCGACCTTCGCCTGGCTATCGAACAGGATGAAATCAGCGGCGCCTATATCTATAAGACGGTCGATCGCCGCACGGGCGAAACCGTACAGACACTGCCGCGAGAGGATGTGCTGAGACTCAAGCACGCCGCTGCCTATGATCCCGGCGCGGTCTATGACGGCCTGACCTGAAAGGTCGGTCGCGTCTTGATTTGCCCGCGACGTCGCGTCGCTGGGTGAAGCTGTTATGGTTTATTTTCGTTAACCATAATCTTACCTTCTGATCCTACGGTCGGCTCCGTGAGGGCTCGCTCGCTGCGAATGCGCGCGAACCAAACCCGGAAAAAACTTCCGATCGGAGGCCGCCAATGTCACTTAGCGTCAATACCAATCAGCCCGCGCTGATCGCTCTGCAAAATCTGAATCAGACCAACGATCAGATGCAAGGCGTCCAGACCCGAATCAACACGGGTCTTGCGGTGTCCAGCGCCAAGGATAATGCGGCGGTCTGGTCGATCGCCCAGGAACAACGCGCGGATATGAACGCGCTGTCAGCGGTCAAGATGAGCCTGGACCGGGCAACTTCGGTGGCCGATGTCGCCCTGGCGGCGGGCGAATCGATATCGGACCTGCTGGGCTCGATGCGGGAAAAGGTTGTCGCGGCCAAGGACACCTCGCTGACGACGAAGTCGCGCCAAGCGCTGAACGCTGACTTCCAGGGGCTGGTCAAGAACCTCACCCAGGTGCTTTCAAGCGCGACCTTCGACGGCGCCAATCTCCTGAATGGCAGCCTGCCGGCCGATGTTTCCTTCCTGGCCGATTCGGACGGCGCCACCGCCATCACGCTTAATCTCCAGGATCTGTCGCTCGGCGGTACGATCAATACCCTGACCGCCACTGACGACATCCTCGACGTCACCAACGCCTCCAGCGTCCTGACCCGTCTCGACGCGACGATGGGCGCGGTCAACCAGGCGGTCGGCAATATCGGCACCCAGGCCAAGCAGATCGAAGCGCACCACACCTTCGTCTCCAAACTATCCGACGTGCTGGAAACGGGCGTTGGCAACCTGGTCGACGCGGATCTGGCCAAGGAAAGCGCTCGGTTGCAGGCCCTGCAGGTCAAGCAGCAGCTCGGCGCCCAGGCGCTTTCGATCGCCAACAGCGCGCCGCAGATCATTTTGAAGCTGTTTAATGGCGGCTAGTCGTCGGGGCGATAGCGGCCTCTAGGTGCGCCGGCGGGCGCGGAGTAGGCTTGAATCACAGCGTATCTGGGGGAATCTGCGGGAATGATCGATCTTCGCGATTTGCGGGACGACGACGAAGATGTGCTCTTTCAATGGCGCTCCGAACCGGAAGTCGATCGCTGGATGTCGGATGCCGCCTTCCCCAGTCATGAAGCCCACGCTGTGTGGTTCAAAAGTCTTCGCACCGACCCGGACATGCGCGGATGGCTGATCACGCGGGGCGGGGAGGGTGCGGGGCTTCTGACCCTGACCGGTCTTCTCAGTCATCACCGCCGGGCCAGCTGGAACTGGTTTGTCGGCACGGCCGAAGCGCGGGGGCGCGGTGTTGGTCGCGCGGCTCAGGTGTTGGGATTGGATCGCGCCTTTTGCGAGCTCGGTCTACACAAGGTGTTCGCCGAGGTGATGGCCGACAATGACGCCGCGCTGAAGGCGCAGGTCGCCACAGGCTTTCGGCGCGAAGGCTATCTTCGCGGTCATGTTCTCAAGAACGGCGCGCCCCGCGATGTCGTGATGCTCGGAATCCTGGCTCCTGAATGGAGCCGGTTGCGGGAATCGGCGCGCCGCAGCCTGACGGAAGCAAAGCTAATCGCCTCGTAACCAGAGGTCTTAACGTATCTTCAGCCTTGTGGGCTCTAAAAGAGGTGGGGTGCCCTGTGCGCTCCGACAGGACTGGCCGTGATCACTTTCGACACAAGCGTTCTGCTCGGCTACTATCAGGCTCGTACGGGCCAGTTTAATGCTGCGACGACCTCGGCGACGACCCCATCGAAGTCCAAGGCGGTTGTTCCTACCGCGCCATGGGTCGGAACCGCGAAAGAGCCCAGCGCCCTCGTCAAGGCTGCCCTGGCCGGGCACAAGCTGGTTGATGAAGCGGCCAACCAGACCAGCCTCAAGGGCGCCAGCAGCGACTACAAGAAGCTGTTCGCGACCTACCAGGCGCTCAACACGCTTTCCGCTATCGCCGCGCGCTCGTCCGAGAAGGGGGTGACCGACGCCGAGCTCAAGCGCCTTCAGACGGCGATGACCAAGGGTCTGGCGGAAATCACCAGCTATACTCAGAACCTCAGCCTGGAGCAGGGGCGGCTGACGGCGGGCGCCGTGATGGCCACCGACCGGACCTCGGTCGGCGTGCCCAAGAATAATTACACCTACATCACCGACACGATCTACAGCGGCCAGGTGGACGATCCCGTGCCCAAGTTCCAGGGCAATGTGAGCTTTGACCTGGCGGTCAAGAAGTTCGGCGTCACAACCAATGTGAACGTTGATCTGTCCCAGATGGGCTCCACGCCCAGGACCATGTCCAACGTGGTCAGTTTCATGAACGACCAACTCAAGGCCCAGGGCTTTGAGACGAGCGTCGCCGTCGAGCGTACGATCGGCGAGGAGCGAACGGTGCAGGTCAACGGCAAGGCCGTGAAGCTGCCCGCCACCGGCGACGATTTCGCGCTGCGCGTGAAGGGCGACTCGACCGAGCAACTGACCTTTTCGGCCGCCGCGACGTCGCCCGCCGTCTATATCACCACGGCGGCCGGTAATCCCGATCCCGACAAGAACACAAAGACCAATGACGCGGTTATCGAGAACACCCTGACCAAGTACAGCGCCGCCGGCGGCGGGCAACCTGGCGGCAAGGTGTTCTCGGAGACGTTGCAAGGCACGATCTCAAGCGTCCGCAAGACCATCGCCGGAGCAGACGGCTCGATCTATATGCTGGCGGACGTCACCAAGGACGTCAGCGGTCAGGTGATCAAGGGCGATCAGGATGTCGCCCTGCTGAAGTATGACTCTGCGGGGAAACTGCTCTTTGCGCGCAGCCTTGGCGCGACGGACTCGGCCAGCGGCCTCAACCTCGCCGTCGGCAGTGACGGCAGCGTCGCCGTGGCCGGATCTGTGACCGGTCGACTGGATGGCGCGGTCGACGGACCGATCAATTCGGATACGGCTTCGGGAAAGACCGATAGCTTCGTCACCCGGTACGACGCCAAGGGCGACGAGCAATGGACGGTGCGCCGCGGCGCGATGCTGGAAGACGAAGCCACGGCCGTGGCGTTCGGGTCCGACGGGATCTTGTATGTCGGCGGGCGGTCCAAGTCCGACCTTCCCGGTTCGACGACCGTCGCCGGCGGGGAATATGATTCCTATCTGACCGCCTTCGCCACCGATGTGAACGGCTCCCCCAAGGCGCTGTTTGCTCAGAAATTCGGCACGGCCGAGAACGATTCGGTTTCCGACATCGTCGTGAACGGCTCGCAGGTGATCGTCGGCGGCAAGGAAGGCGGCAACGCGATTTTGCGCAGCTTCACGGTCGCCCCCACCGTTGTGACCGAGAACGCCACGTCCATGACCTCCGCGGGCGTCCAGGTGACGACGCCGGTCACCTATACTCAGTCGGCCGCCCTGACCGCCGGCGCGACCCGCGATCTCGGTTCGCTGCAGGGCGGGGATCTGGCGGCGCTCAAGATCGACGGCGGCCAACTCTATGTGGGCGGATACACTTCGAACGGCGCCCTGGGCATCGGCAACGCCACCACGACCGCGTCGGGCGGATCGGATGGGTTTGTCGGCCGGGTCGCGCTGGACCTGACCAATACCGGCTCTGACACCCTGGCCTATTATGGCGGTACGGGGAATGACACCGTGACGGGCATGGCGGTGGCCAATGGCGCGGCCTGGCTGGTCGGTTCGGCTGGCGACAACCTCGAAGGTCAGAGCACGGTCGGGGAGAAGGACGGCTATGTCGCCCAGATCGACGTGGCCACCGGCGCGGTGTCCTGGTCGCAGCGCCTGACCGGCAAGGACGGCTACGCGACGCCGACCTCGGTTTCGGTCGACCAGGCCGGATCCAGCGGCCTTGACGCTTTTGGCCTGCCCAAGGGCGTCATGGATTTCACCCAGTCCGAACGCCTGGTCTCGGCGACAGCGGCGCGGGCCGGCGACACGTTCCAGATCCGCACTCGCGAGCGCGGCACGCTCACCACCATCACCATCGACGCCAAGGACACGCTGGAAACCCTGGCGGACAAGATCAAGCGCGCCTCGGGCTATCGCGCGAAGGTTGAAACCGCCACTGACGGCAATGCGCGCAAGCTCAAGATCAGTCCGGCCTACAACACCTCGACGATCGAAATCCTGGCGGGGAAGGGCGGCACCGATGTGCTCCAGGCCCTGGGCCTGGCCGCGGGCGTCGTTCGGGGCACCAAGATCGATAGCGGCAAGACCGTGTCGGCCGACGGCGGCGGACCGGTCTTCGGGCTGCAACTTCCTCCAGAGATCGACCTGACGAGCGAGGCCAGTCGCAAGGATGCCACTGCGGCGATCGCGCGATCGATGTCGGCGGTGCGCACGGCCTATCGGGCGTTCTCCGATCTGGCGTTGGGTATTGATAGCAGCACGGCCAACACCTCGGGGAAGACTGGCGGCACGGTGCCGGCCTATCTGAAGAACCAGATCTCCAACTATCAAGCCGCTCTGAACCGTCTGACGGGCGGATAGTCGCTCTCCAGCGCGAGAGGCGCTTGAAAGCGCCATCTTCGCGTCGTAGCCAGTGAGCATGGAACTTCTGAAAGATCGGCGCATCATTCTGGCGGGCGGCGCGGCGCTGGCGCTTCTGGCCGGGCTGGGCATCGCCATCCTGCTGCTTGGCGGCAAGGCCAAGCAGGTCGAATCGCCGCCGGCCTCGCACGCCGGTCTGATCGTCGAGACCGGGCGCGCCGACGACACCAAGCTGGATCCGGCGCGGCCGCTACGATGTTTCGTCGGTGGGCAGTTCGTGGGCGAGACCACCCTGGCGGTTTGCGCCAAGAAGAACGGCGTCGCCACAGGCGCGCTGGACGTTGGTGTGGATGAGACCGGCGCCCTCGCCGCGGCCGACGAGGCCGGCACGGTCTTGACGCCCTTGCCGCCGCCCGCCGTCGTCACGCCGCCCCCCTCGGCCGTCGCGCCAAACCCGGTAACCTCGCCCGCGGTGGCGGTCTCGACCACGCCCTTGGCGGTGTGCTGGCGGTATTCCGGCGCCGAGTGGCGCCGCCTGCCGGGCGAGATCACCTTGAACGCCTGCGCCCAAACCCTGTTCGCGGGCCGCTGCGAGCGACCGGGCGGTGCGACCTATGGCCGTTGGGGCGAAGAGACCCTGCGTCTGGTTCCCGGTCGGGTCGAGGCGTCCTCCGATAACCGTTCCTTCCACACCGTGATCGATCAGGGACCGAACTGCTCGATCCCGGTCGCCGGCTGAGACGAGTCCCCCCATGCGCCGTCCGATCCTGATCACTCTCGCCATCGCCGCCGC
>JAHINZ010000295.1 GCA_018895795.1 Alphaproteobacteria bacterium | reverse complement strand
GACCGAGCTTTCGATGCCGTCATTGCCGTTGCCGTTGCCGAAGCCGCGGATGACGAAATTGGTCTGGCCGACGGCGTTGAACTGGGAAACCTTCAACGAGGGCACCAGGGACTGCAGATCGATCAGGTCGCGCACCTGCGCCCGTTCCACGGCCAGGGCCCCGGTGACCGACACCGAGATCGGCACGTCCTGCAGGGTTTGCTCGCGCTTGGTCGCCGTGACGATGATCTCGTCGACGGTCGAGGCGGGCGCCGCGCTCTGCGCGAACGCAGAACCGCTGGCCATCAATGCGGCGAGCGAAACGCCCAGCAACTGGATCTTCCTCACGTAAACCTCCCTGGATTTTTTCTTTGAGCCAGCTTCGTGAGCTGACCGCGTTGATGGTTTTTATGAGCAACTAGATATTTTAATGCAAGTTAGACTTTTTAAGGCGGCGCTTGCGATCAGGCGTTAACCGCTTCAATAAAGTCCAAATCGCCGTCAACAGGCGAAGGGGGAGGCGCGTATTGTGAAGGGCGAAGACCCTGACGCGACGGCGGGAACCGACGCTTCCAAAGCGCTGGCCCACAGTCCAAAATCAGTCAAGAAGCGCGATGCGATCCTCCGCGCCGCTATCGAGATTATCAATATCAAGAGTTTCGCCCTGGCGAGCATGTCGGAAATCGCCGCCACGCTCGATCTGCGCGATGCAGCGCTGTACTATTACTTTCCCAACAAACAAGCTTTGGCCTTTGCCTGCCATCTCCGTTCGCTTGAGCGGTTCGAACACCTGCTGATCGACGCTGACCGAACGGGCCAGACAGGGGCGGAAAAGCTCACACGCCTGTTGCGCGATCTCCTGGTCGATTCCGCGGAAAATGGACCGCAGCTATATTTTGGCGACCTCTCCTATCTGACTGAAACCCAACGCGATGAAGTCTCGATCTGTGGGCAGAGGCTGACCGGCGAGCTTGAGCGGTTCGTGGAGGAGGGCATGGACGACGGTTCGATCGTCCCCTGCGAAACCAAGCTGGTCGTGCAACTGCTGCTCGGCATGCTGATCTGGCTAGCCCGATGGGTCCCGACCATCGAAGGCGTGACCCCCGATCGGCTGATGGCCGCGATCGGCATCGTCAGCCTCAAGGGGTTGGAGCCGCGGCCGTCGACCTGATCGCGGGCCGGCGCCGCGAGGTCCCGCGCCGCGCCTTGGCGCCCGTCCTATCGGGGTTCTGCAAAAAAGTGCGCACGGCGGTCTTTACCTGCGCGGCCATCAATGGTCAGCGTCGATCGTCCCGCTTTCACCGTCGCGGCGCGCGCCCCGCCGCCTCTGAACCAGATCCAGGCCTCAAATGACGTCAGTCCCAGCCCCGACCTTTCAGCACCTGCCGCATCCCGCGCCGACCTCGGCTGAGCGCCGCGCCGCCCTGTTGGCCGATCCGGGGTTTGGCCGGGTGTTCACAGACCATATGGTGACCATCCGCTATTCTCAGGCCGAGGGCTGGCATGACGCAAAAGTGCTGCCGCGCGGGCCCATCCCGATGGATCCGGCCTCGTCGGTGTTGCACTACGCCCAGGAAATCTTCGAGGGCATGAAAGCCTATCGCACCGCCGACGGCGGGGCGGCCCTGTTCCGACCGGAGGAGAACGCCCGGCGCTTTCAGGCCTCCGCCCGGCGCATGGCCATGGCCGAGTTGCCCGAGGCCCTGTTCGTCGAGGCTGTCGAGCAACTGATCGCCGTGGATCGCGACTGGATTCCCGAGGGGGAGGGCAGCCTCTATCTGCGCCCCTTCATGTTCGCCACCGAGGTATTCCTGGGGGTCAAGCCGGCGTCGGAATATCTGTTCGTGGTGCTGGCCTCGCCGGTCGGGGCCTATTTCAAGACCAAGGCCTCGGCGATCTCGGTCTGGGTGTCGGAAACCTACACCCGCGCGGCTCTGGGTGGGACGGGCGCGGCCAAGTGCGGCGGCAACTACGCCGCCAGCTTGCTGGCGCAGTCCGAAGCCATCGCCCACGGCTGCGATCAGGTCGTGTTCCTGGACGCGATCGAGCGGCGCTGGATCGAAGAGCTTGGGGGAATGAACGTCTTCTTCCTGATGGACGACGGCGCCCTGATCACGCCGCCGCTGGGCGGCACCATCCTGCCGGGCATCACCCGCGCCTCGATCATCACCCTGGCCCGCGATCAGGGGATCGTCGTGCGCGAGGAGCCCTACAGCCTGGAAGCGTGGCGCGCCGACGCGGCCAGCGGCCGGCTGCGCGAGGTGTTCGCCTGCGGGACGGCGGCGGTCCTGATCGGCATCGGCACGGTGCGCACGGCGTCCGGCGACTTCACCATCGCCAACGGCGCCGAGGGCGAAACGACCGAACGTCTGCGCAACGCCCTGATCGGCATCCAGCGCGGCCGCGCGGCCGACCCCTACGGCTGGGTCCACCCGGTCTGACCTCAGAGTGGATCATCTGTAGCGCGGAAATGGGACCGGTAACAATTTTCTGTTGACCTCCGCCGCTCGGACTACAACTCTGGCCCAAAGAGCCAGACCAAGTTCGGGCCGGAGGAAACACCATGACGCGCAAACCCTTGGGGTTCTGGCTCTCGGCGCTCGCCTTGCTGGCGGCGTCGGGCGCCCACGCCCAATCGGCGCCGGCCCTCAAGCTCAATGACCGCGGCTATTACGAGGCCCGCGGGGTC
>JAHINZ010000294.1 GCA_018895795.1 Alphaproteobacteria bacterium | reverse complement strand
TCGCTTCGAAGACCAACGACAAGGCCGGCGACGGCACCACCACCGCCACCGTCCTGGCCCAAGCCATCGTGCAAGAAGGCCTCAAGTCGGTCGCCGCCGGCATGAACCCGATGGACCTGAAGCGCGGCATCGACAAGGCCGTCGCCATCGTCGTCGCCGACATCAAGGCGTCCTCGAAGAAGGTCACGACCAACAACGAGATCGCTCAGGTCGGCACCATCTCGGCCAACGGCGACAAGGACGTTGGCGAAATGATCGCCAAGGCCATGGACAAGGTCGGCAACGAAGGCGTCATCACGGTTGAAGAAGCCAAGACCGCCGAGACCGAACTCGACGTCGTCGAAGGCATGCAGTTCGACCGCGGCTACCTGTCGCCCTACTTCATCACCAACGCCGACAAGATGGAAGTTCAGCTCGAAGAGCCGCTCATCCTGCTGTTCGAAAAGAAGCTCTCCTCGCTGCAGCCCCTGCTGCCGGTGCTGGAAGCCGTCGTTCAGTCGGGCCGTCCCCTGCTGATCATCGCTGAAGACGTCGAGGGCGAAGCCCTGGCCACCCTGGTGGTCAACAAGCTGCGTGGCGGCCTGCGCGTCGCCGCCGTCAAGGCGCCGGGCTTCGGCGATCGCCGCAAGGCCATGCTGGAAGACCTGGCCATCCTGACCGGCGCTCAAGTCGTGTCGGAAGACCTGGGCATCAAGCTGGAAAACGTGTCGCTCGACATGCTCGGCAAGGCCAAGAAGGTCACGATCACCAAGGACGACACCACCATCGTCGACGGTATCGGTGAGAAGGACGCGATCGAAGCCCGTATCGCCCAGATCAAGCGCCAGATCGAAGACACCACGTCGGACTACGACAAGGAAAAGCTGCAAGAACGTCTGGCCAAGCTGGCCGGCGGCGTCGCCGTGATCCGCGTCGGCGGCTCGACCGAAGTCGAAGTGAAGGAAAAGAAGGACCGCGTCGACGACGCCCTCAACGCCACCCGCGCGGCCGTTGAAGAAGGCATCGTCCCCGGCGGCGGCGTCGCCCTGCTGAAGGCCTCCAAGGCCCTGGCTGGCCTGGTGGGCGACAACGCCGACCAGACCGCCGGCATCGCGATCATCCGTCGCGCCCTGCAGGCCCCGATCCGTCAGATCGCCGAAAACGCCGGCGTTGAAGGCTCGATCGTGGTCGGCAAGGTTCTGGAAAGCGACTCGCCGACCTTCGGCTTCAACGCCCAGACCGAGATGTATGTCGACCTGATCGTCGACGGCGTCATCGACCCCGCCAAGGTGGTTCGCACCGCCCTGCAGGACGCCGCCTCGGTGGCCGGCCTGCTGATCACGACGGAAGCCGCGATCGTCGAATCTCCCAAGAAGAGCGGCGCCGGCGGCGCTCCGGGCGGCGGCATGGGCGGCATGGGCGACATGGATTTCTAAGAAATCCGGTCAGCACGCGCTGAACCAACAAGACGAAGGGCGGGACCGCAAGGTCCCGCCCTTTTTCTTGGACTCAGGACCAACGCGCCGCCGCCGATCGTCCGAATGCATCCAAATCGCCGTGAGATCGTTAGCTTCCGTGAAGATCAACCGCCGATGGGAGGCGAGCCATGCCCCTGCGCCGTATCCACCACATTCACCATCACGGCGCCTCCCGCGCCGCCCTGATCGCGATCGCCCTTGGCCTGTGGCTGACCCTGGGTCTGATCAGCCAGGCGGCGTTCCAGCTGATCGGCTGAGTCGACTATCTGGCGGAATGACCTTCCGTCGGAGGCCGACGACCGCTACAGCCGTTTGATGCTGCGCCAACGCCCCGACGCCGATCTGATCGTTCAAGGCTGGGTCGTCGGCGTGATGGTCGAGGTGGCCGGCGAGCCCTATCCTGTCCGGCACTATTTCGGGGTCGGCAAGCCCGACCGGGCCCAGGCCGAATGGGCCGCCGTCGACCGGGCCCTCGAGGCCGGCGGCGTGGCCTCCAGCCCCTTCCGCGGCGTCGAGCCCGTGGAAGCCCTGCGCGAAGTCGTCGCCTATCGCATGCGCGAGCTGGGCCTGAAGCCCGGCGAGACCCGCGCCCTGGGCGACAAGTTCCCGCGCCGCTGGCTGCCGGTGGATGTGCCCTCCGCCTGACAGGCGGCAGGCGCTCGGACGACCGATTTCGGGCGTCGCGCCGCACGCCAGATCTTGGCGCACCTCGGCCTTTCCGTCATGGTCGCTCCAAACAAGCGTTTGAGCGAGACGGGGGAAACGATGTCCAAATCCATGCTGGCCTTGATGGGTCTGACCGCGAGCCTGATCCTGGGCGGCGCCGCGTGCGCCCAGGCCCCCGCGCCCGACTCGACCCCCAACGACTATGCCAAGAGCGAGACCTGGCTGTGCCGGCCCGGCCGCCAGGACGCCTGCGCCGCCGACCAGACCACGACCGTGGTCACCGCCGACGGCAAGGCGACGATCGAGCCCTTCACCCCGGCCGCCGATCCGCCCGTCGATTGCTTCTATGTCTATCCCACCGTCTCCACCGATCCCGGCGGCAACAGCGACATGGGCGTCGATCCGGCCGAGCGCTCGGTGGTCGAGCAGCAATTGGCCCGCTTCGCCGGCCAGTGCCGCATCTACGCCCCGATGTACCGTCAGGTGACCCTGGCGGCCCTGCGCAAGGTGATGATGGGCCAGGCCTCGCCCGGCGATGAGGCCCTGGCCTATGGCGATGTGCGCGACGCCTGGCTGTCCTACCTGGCCCACGACAACAAGGGCCGCGGCGTGGTCCTGATCGGTCACAGCCAGGGCTCGCGGGTGCTGCTGCGGCTGATCCCCGACCAGATCGACGGCAAGCCGGTTCAGAAGCAGGTGATCTCGGCCCTGATCCTGGGCATGAACACCCCGGTCGACGCCCAGGGGCGCTTCGGCACGCTGCCGCTGTGCGCGACCGCCGATCAGGTGGGCTGCGTGGTGACCTATGTCTCGTTCCGCGCCTCGGCCCCGCCGCCGGCCGGCAGCCGCTTTGGCAGGACCGACGACAAGGGCCTGCGCGCGGGCTGCGTGAACCCCGCCGCCCTGCTGGCCGGCAAGGCCTCGACCGAGACCGCGCCGCTGCACGCCTATTTCAGCAACCGGGCCATGGGCTCTTCAGCGCTCGAGCCCAAGCCGTGGGCCACGGGTCTGACGGTGACCACGCCCTTCGTCTCGGCGCCCGGCCTGATCTCGGGACGCTGCGTCAGCGAGGGCGACTTCACCTACATGTCGGTGAGCGTCAACGGCGACCCGGCCGATCCGCGCACGGACGACATCACCGGCGACATCATGGTTCTGGGCCAGCCGCTGAAGGACTGGGGCCTGCACCTGATCGACGTCAATGAGCAGATGGGCGACCTGGTGGCGCTGGTGGGTCGGCAGTCCAAGACCTATCTGGCCAAGCCATCTTCTCCCGCCCCGTGAAACGGCGGAGGGGGCGTCTGGCGTTGGACGCCCCCTCCGCTTCGCAAGGGCGGAAATTTCCGCTCTATTTCGATGCCGCCTTGAACACCGTCGCGCCCAGCACCAGCATCAGCACGACGCCGACCAGGAAGACGAAGAACAGGATCTTGGCGATACCCGCAGCGGCGCCGGCGATGCCGGTGAAGCCCAGGGCCCCGGCGATCAGGGCGACAACGGCGAGAATGATGGCCCATTTCAACATGTCGCATTTCCTTGTTTGGGGCGTCGGTGACGCTTCTGTCCTTTCAACTCACAAGATCGCGGCGCGTTCCTTGTCTTCGCCGCCTTCCCCCGGTAACCGATAGTCATGGCCTCCAAGCCCGAAAGCCCGACCGAACCCTTCAAGCGCGCCCTGGCGCACGCCGCGCGCTCGCTCGCCGAGATGCCCGACCTCGAGGTCGTGTTCTCGGGCGACGGTCCGCAGCTGCTGGGGCGGCGCGCCGTGCTGCCGCATCCGCCACGCGATCTGAACAGCAAGGAGGCCGCGCGCATCCGCGGCCTGGCCGACCAGATGGCCCTGCGGCTGGCCCATCATGACGCGGTGGCCCACGCCCGGGCCCGGCCCAGCTCGCCCGACGGCCAGGCGGCCTTCGAGTCGATCGAACAGGCGCGGCTGGAAGCCATCGGCGCCAACGCTCTGGCCGGGGTGCGCGGCAATCTGACGGCGGCCCTGGAAGCCCGGCTGGAAAAGCAGGGCCTGACCCGCAACGTCGCCCTCGACCGCCAGTCGGCCCCGATGGCCGAGATCTTGGGCCTGATGGTCCGCGAGCGCCTGACCGGCGACGCCCCGCCCGAGGGCGCCAGGGCCCTGGTCGACATCCTGCGCGCCGACATCGAAAACCGGGCCGGCAAGGACCTGGATCGCCTGGCCGCCGCCATCGACGATCAGGCCGTCTTCGCCCGGGTGTCGCGCGAGATCCTGCGCGATCTGGACCTGGGCGAGGAGATGTCCGAGGCCACCGAGAGCTCCGACGAGGAGGACGGCGACCAGGACCAGCAGAGCGACACCCCCGACGAGGACCAGGGCGACGGCGAGGGCGAACAGTCCGAAGGCTCTTCCCCCCAGGACGCCGACACCTCCGACCGCGAGACCGAGGCCGGCGACGAGGAGATGGTGCAGTCCGAACAGGACGGCGAGGCCGAGGACAGCGACCAGGCGCCCGAGATGGGCGACGGCGCCAAGCCGGCCCGTCCCGACAGCGGCGCCGGCCCGCCGGGCGAGCCGGCCTACAAGATCTTCACCAACGCCTATGACGAGGTGGTGCCGGCCGAGGAGCTGTGCGACGCCGAGGAGCTGACCCGCCTGCGAGCCTATCTGGACCAGCAGCTGTCGGCCCTGTCCAGCGTGGTCTCGCGCCTGGCCAACAGGCTGCAGCGCCGCCTGCTGGCCCAGCAGAACCGCGCCTGGACCTTCGACCTCGAGGAAGGGATGCTGGACGTCTCCCGCCTGACCCGAGTGATCATCGACCCCACCGCGCCGCTGTCGTTCAAGCAGGAAGAGGACCAGGAGTTCCGCGACACGGTCGTCACCCTGCTGATCGACAATTCCGGCTCGATGCGCGGGCGGCCGATCATGGTGGCGGCGGTGTGCGCCGACATTCTGGCCCGCACCCTGGAACGCTGCGGCGTCAAGACCGAGGTGCTGGGCTTCACCACCCGGGCCTGGAAGGGCGGATCCAGCCGCGACGAGTGGGTCAAGGCCGGCAAGCCGCCGGCTCCCGGCCGGCTGAACGACCTGCGCCACATCATCTACAAGGCCGCCGACTCGCCCTGGCGCCGGGCCCGCAAGAACCTTGGCCTGATGATGCGCGAGGGGCTGCTGAAGGAAAACATCGATGGCGAGGCCCTGATGTGGGCTCACCAGCGCCTGATCGGCCGGCCCGAAGCTCGCCGCATTCTGATGGTGATCTCCGATGGCGCGCCGGTGGATGACTCCACCCTCAGCGTCAATTCGGGCCACTATCTGGAGCGTCACTTGCGTCAGGTCATCGCCGAGATCGAGGGCAAGAGCCCGGTCGAGCTGATCGCCATCGGCATCGGCCACGACGTCACGCGCTATTACCGCCGCGCCGTGACCATCGTCGATGTGGAACAGCTGGGCGGCGTGCTGGTCGAGCAGTTGGCCAGCCTGTTCGATGAGGAGCCCCGGGCGGTCAAGCGGGCCCGCGGCCTGTTGGCCCCGCCGCCCACCGTCCAGCCCTCGGCCCCGAAGGCGCCGCGCAAGGTTCCCGCATGATGCCCCTGCGGACCGGCCTGGCTCTGGCCCTGGTGGCCGGCATGCTGGGCCACTGCGGTCCCAAGCCGGCCCCGCCGCTGCCGCTGGCGCCGATCAGGGTCGGGCCGGAGATCACGCTGCGGACGACGCCCGTGCCGCTGGACGCCGCCAACCCGGCCAAGACCGCCCTGGACGGCGGCTTCGTCTATGCCGGCGGCGTCGTGGTCACCAGCGACCAGACCAGCCGCCTGCACGGCCTGTCGGACCTGGCGATCGGCGCGGACAACACGCTGCTGGCGATCAGCGACGACGGCGACTCGTTTCAGGCCCGCCTGCGGCTGGACGAGGCCGGCCGTCTCGTCGGCCTGTCCGACGGCAAGCTGGAGCCTCTGCTGGGGCTGGACGGCCAGCCTCTGAAAGGCAAGCAACAGGGCGACGCCGAGGGCCAGGCGATCCTGGCCAATGGCGACCGCCTGATCAGTTTCGAACGCGACCACCGCATCTGGCTCTATCCGGCAGCCGGTCCCGGGACCTGGGGAACGCCGCGCGTCGCGCCCAAGCCGGCCACGGTCTTTCCTGACAACGAGGGCATGGAGGCCCTGGCGGCCTATCCGTTCGCCGGCCCCGACGCCTATCTGGTCGGCGGCGAGGAGGGCGAGGTCTGGCTGTGCCGCCTGTCGACCGCCTGCCAGTCGACCGCCCCGCAACAGGGTCCGGACTTTACCTGGGGTCTGACCGCCATGGCCGCCTTCAATGGCCAGGCCATCGCCACCCTGCATCGCGGCTACGATCCGGTGCGCGGCGCGCGCGCCATTCTGCGCTTCATCGCCGATCCCATGGCCCCAGCCGCCAAGCAGCGCCAGACCGCCAGCCTGCATATCGACGGCTCCACGACGCGGGACAATTTCGAAGGCGTCGCGCTCAGCCGGTCGCCGTCCGGGACCACGAGACTCTACATCATCTCGGACGACAACTTCTCGGACACCCAGCGCACCCTGCTGATGGCGTTCGACTGGACGCCGCCGCCCACCCCGCCGCCCGCCGCCGCCAAGGCCAAGAAGCCGGTCCGCAAGCGCCACGGTTAGCCCCCCTCGCGGGCTGTTTGATTTCTGGACCACCGCAAGATTCTTTGGGTGCAGCGCAATATAATCGTTGATCACTCAAAAAGACGAAGCTATGGCTTGAGCGACGGCCAAACAGGCTAGATCCGGACGGACCGTCAGAGGAACGCGTCGGGAGGAGGTTGAACCCAACCCCCTTTCGGAACTGAACATCATGATCCGCACCATCGCCCTGGCCGTTTCGGCCATCGCCCTGACCGTCGCCGCCCCCGCCTCGGCTTCCGAACTCCGCGTCAAGGTCTCCGGCCAGTCCGCCGCGCAGGTCCACGCCGCGATCGTCAAAGCCGCCAGCACCGTCTGCTGGCAGGACGTCCGTGGCGAAGCCATGGCCGGCTACATGTACCCCTCCTGCGTCCGCGCCTCGGTCAGCGACGCCGTCGCCAAGATCAAGAGCCCGGCCCTGACCGCCTACAACGCCGCCAATTCGGGTTCGACGGTTTCGGCCCGCTAAATCGACCCTACCGTTCAGTAGCGTACCAAACCCGGCGCGGTCCCCGCGCCGGGTTTTGCTTTGCCCGGCCGATGGATAAATATATCCGGGTAATATTGACTCTTATTTTATCCGGGTAAATATGCGCTTCTTTCACGGAGCGCCCATGACCCTGCCTGAACACCACCGCCCCGCCGTCGCGCGGGGCCTGACCGCCGCCTTCGGCGCCTGCGCCCTTGAGTCGATATCGCCCCTCAGCGGCGGCCTGTCGGGCGCGGCCGTCTTTCGAATCGCGGTCGACGGGTTCGCCTATCTCCTGCGGATCCAGAACGGCCGCGACGCCATCCGCGACCCGGCGCGGGGCCACGCCTGCATGAAGATCGCCGCCGAGGCGGGCCTGGCCCCTCGCGTCCTCTACGCCTGCGACGAGGACGGCGTGGCGATCACCGACTTCATCGTCCAGCGTCCGCCGCCGTCCGACCCTGTCGCGGCCCGCGCCGCCCTTATCCCGCAACTGGGGCAGGCCGTCCGCGCCCTGCACGCCGCGCCGGCCTTTCCGCCGTTGATCGACTATCTGGACGGCGTGGAGGGGCTGATCGGCCCGGTCCTGGCCTCCGGCCTGCCCTCCCCCGACACGGCGGCCAGGATCAAGGCGTTGAGCGCCAAGCTGTTGGCCGCCTATCGCCGCCTCGCGCCGGACCTTGTCTCCAGCCACAACGATCTCAATCCCGGCAATATCGTGCATGACGGCCGCAGGCCCTGGCTGGTCGACTGGGACGCGGCGTTCCTGGCCGACCGCTATGTCGACCTGGCGGCCCTGGCCAATGTCTTTGCCCGCGCGCCGGCGGACGAGACCGGGCTGCTGACGGCCTATTTCGCCGCGCCGCCCACAGAGGCTCAGCGCGCGCGGCTCTTCCTGGCGCGTCAGATCAGCCACCTGTTCCACGCGATGATTTTTCTCAGCGGCGCGGCCGCCGAGCGTCCTGGCGCGCGCCTGAGCGAACCGGCCACCGGCGACCGGTCACTGGATCAGCTGCACGCCGCCCTCGGGGCGGGCGAGCCGCTGTTGGCCACCTGGGAGGGCCGCGTCGCCTATGGCCTGGCGCACTTTCGGGAGGCGGCAGAGGCGGTCGACGGCGCGCGCTTCGACAGCGCCGTCGAACAGGCGCGCTGAACGGCTTGACCGCAGACGGCAAAAGGCCCGCGAGGAACGCCTCGCGGGCCTTTCAGCAGTTCGATCGCTAGGCTTGTCGCGCCTTAGGCGGCGAGGGCCACGGCGGCGACCTTGGCCTTGGCCTTGACCTGGGTCTTGATCTTCAGGGCGCGCGGCGACAGCTGCTCGTCCTTGGCGCCCAGCAGGAACACGTCCAGGCCGCCCTTGAAGTCCAGGGTGCGCAGGGCGGCGTTGCTGATGCGCAGACGGAAGGTCTGGCCCAGCGAATCCGAGGCCAGCGTCGCCGGCGACAGGGCCGGCAGGAAGCGGCGCTTGGTCTTGATGTTCGAGTGGCTCACATTGTGGCCGACCATCGGACCGATACCGGTGAGTTCGCAGCGGCGCGACATGACGTTACCTTGGCTGGGCGAAGCTGACGCTCCGCATACATGAATTTCGGCGCGCGAGGGACGAGCCGCTGCGCGAGAGCGGGCGATATAGGCGAAGGGCGCCCGCCGAGTCAAGACGCCAAGCCCGTCGCCGCGCACTTGCGACGGATGACCGGCGGCTCAAGACAGCCTTCAAGCGCGGTTCATCCGCGCCACTATATAGAGACAGCCCATGAAGGAGCCCGCACCCATGCGTCTGACCGCCATCGCCCTGGCCGCCGCCGGCCTCGCCTGCGCCGCCGGCGCGGCCCTGGCCGCCCAGCCGACCTCGACCACGATCCTGCCCGGTCACTGGGCCTACAGCTATCGGGTCGGGCCGTTCCCGGCCGGGGACGAGTCGCGCTGCCTCAAGCCCAGCGATGTCGAGCAATTCGCCAAGGGTATCTGCACCCGCCGATATACCTGCAACTACGACACCCGGGTGGTGAAGGACGGTCAGATCCGCCTGAAAGGCACCTGGACCGACAAGAAGGGCCGCGTGGCCCCGGTGACGGCCAAGGGCGTCTATACGGCCGAGAGTTTCACCCTGGACGTGCGGATGAAGACCGTGAACGGCCTGCCGCTGGCCGCCACGATGGACGCCAAGCGACTCAGCGCCACCTGCCCGGTTGAACCAGGGTGAGCCCTACAAGCCATTTGTGGTTAATGCGAATTGAGCTACAATGGGTAGTAGGGAACAAACACTGAATTGGCCGATGTCGCTGATTCGGTCATGATTCGTTTCGTGCCTGTTCGCCGGTTTGGCGCGCGGCGTTAATCTCCCCCGTCCTCCGATCTTCGCCGCGGCGGCGCCACCGAAAATTCCAGATCAAACAAGGTCGGCGCCGCGCGGGTGCGGGCTCGCTCCAGGGTCAGCAATTGCGCCTTGGTGGTGATTCCGCCGTCGGCCGAGAAGCCGCCCATCCCGCCGGACGCGGCCAGCACCCGATGACACGGCACCACGATGGGCCAGGGGTTCTCGCCCAGGGCCTTGCCGACAGCGCGCGCCGCGCCAGGCTCGCCCATGGCCCGCGCCACCTCGCCATAGGTCGAGGTTTCGCCCGGCCCGATGGCGCGGGCGATCGCATAGACCCGGCGATGGAAGTCCGGCGTATCGGCCAGATCCAGCGCGATATCGGTCAGGTCGTCGCGACCGCCGGCCAGCAGGTCGCGCACGCGCTGAATGAGGCGCTCGATCTCGCCCGGGGCTGGAGCCGTGGCGGGGGCCTCGACGGCGTCGGGGAAGCGCTTGCGCAGCCGGGCCCAGGCCGCGCCGGGCGCGGCTTGCGGCAATTGCATACCGATCAGGCCCGCATCGCCCCAGGCGACGCCACATGGGCCGATCACGGTGTCGAAAAGTGCGAAAGCCCGTCCCTGCATGGCGCATTCATATCATCGCGGTTGCGGGTTTCGAGCGGCGCCCTACGATTTCCGGATCTTGCTGTCGGAGATCGCCATGCGCCCCCTCATCCTCGCCGCCCAACTGGCCGCCCTATTGGCCGGCGCCGGCCTTTCGACCGCCAGCGCGGGCGATCTGCTGATCCACGGCGGACCGATCCATACCGGCGTCGAGGCCGCGCCGGACGCGCAAGCGGTGCTGATCCGCGACAGGACCATCCTCTATGTCGGCGACCTGGCCATGGCCCGCGCCAGGGGCGCCAAGGACGCCCGCGACATCGACCTGAAGGGCGCCGCCGCCTTCCCCGGCTTCGTCGACGCCCACGCTCACCTGACCGGCGTCGGCCTGCGCGAGCTGACCCTCAACCTGGACCAGACCGCCTCGGTCGCCGACCTGATCGCGGCGGTGAAGACCTATGCCGCCGCCCATCCCGAGGGGGCGATCTATGGCCGGGGCTGGATCGAGACCCACTGGCCCGAGGGGCGCTTCCCCAACAAGGCCGATCTGGACGCCGCCGCGCCGGGCCGGATCATCGTGCTGGGCCGCTCGGACGGCCACGCCTCGGTCGCCTCCAGCGCCGCCCTGGCCAAGGCCGGCGTCACGGCGGCCACGCTCGCCCCGGCCGGCGGCCAGATCCTCAAGGGCGACGACGGCCAGCCCACCGGCATGCTGATCGACCACGCCCAGGCCCTGGTGCGCGACGTCATCCCGCCGCCGTCGGCGGCCACCAAGCGCCTGGCCCTGGAAAAGGCCGGGACGCTGTACGCCGCGCGCGGCTGGACGGGCCTGGGCAATATGAGCGTCGACGCCGGCGACCTGACCCTGCTGACCGCCCTGGCGGCGCAGAAGAAGTTCCTGATCCGCGTCGACAACTACATGGACCCCAGCGGCGCCGCCGAGGTTCTGGCCAAGGGCCCGTTCCAGGACGCCACGGGCCTGATCCGCACCCGGGGCGTCAAACTCTATATGGACGGCGCCCTGGGCTCGCGCGGCGCGGCCCTGCTAGAGCCCTATAGCGACGCCGAGGGCCTGGGCCTGCAGCTGACCGAGCGCGACAGGGGGCTGGCGCTGATGAAGGCGGCCAAGGCCGTCCACGCCCAGGTGGCGATGCACGCCATCGGCGATCGCGGCAACCGCATGGCCCTGGACTGGTTCGAGCAGTCCCTGGAAGGCGACACCGCCGCCCGCTGGCGGATCGAGCACGCCCAGATCGTCTCGGACGCCGACCTGCCGCGCTTCTCGAAGATGGGCGTCATCGCCTCGATGCAGCCCAGCCACGCCATCGGCGACCTCTATTTCGCCCCCGCCCGCCTGGGCCAGGCCCGGCTGCACGAGGGCTATCGCTGGAACGACATGCTCAAGAGCGGCGCGGTCGTCGCCGCCGGCTCCGACGCCCCGGTCGAGGTCGGCGACCCGCGCATCGAGTTCTACGCCGCCGTCTATCGCCACAGCCTGACCGGCTTCGCCAATGCCGACTGGCATCTGGAAGAAGCCGTCACCCGCGCCCAGGCCCTGAAGATGCTGACCTGGGCCCCGGCCTATGCCGCCTTCGCCGAGGGCGAGCGCGGCACGCTGGAAGCCGGCAAGAAGGCCGACGTGACGGTGTTCAGCAAGGACCTGATGACGGTCGCGCCGGCGGAGATCCTCACCGCGCAGCCGGTGCTGACGGTGGTGGACGGGGTGGTGGTGTTTGAGAAGTGAGGAGCTTGGCGTCCGGCTCCAGCGCGACCGCCAATGTCTCGTCACGGGCCTGGACGGACCTTGCGGGCTGGTTGGCAGAACTGCAATTTGCACCATTCATCGGAGCCGGCACATGAATATCAGGGCGATTTTCTGGCCGACGGCGCGAAAGGACTACAGCGCTCGCGCGGCGGCCGGTCGACTGCTTTACGTGGCAATGATCATCATTGGATCACTCGGTGTGGTTGCGGAAACGGTCTTCTGGGATGGCCGATGGGACGCACTCTTCTTTTTTGCGGCAATCTGGGTCGGCGTCGCTGTGTTCGGACGCCTCTGCCGCTACCTTCTCGCCCGTGAGTAGCGATAGTTCGTTAGGTCCGCCCACCACCCACTTCGGTCATTCACGACGTCTGTCTAACGCCACCGCGCAGATAACAGCCTCGCCTGTGTAGAGCCAACCTTACATCTCTTGGAGGCCAAGCGTGCCGGACTGGACAGGTTGCTCCCTCCGGCGCGAAGGCGGGAATGACTGTGGGAGATAGGGAACCAGGGGCGATAACCCGTTCAGAGACCCGGCCGCTCCGGCAAGGGCTCCCCGTCACGGATCTCGATGCTGGCGGGACGCGGCAGGGCGGCCAGACGGCTCACCAGATCGCCGACCGAGGCGCGGGTGGGATAAAGGGTCAGCACGTCGCCTGAGCGCACCAGGGTCAGCTCGACATCACTGCCAAACGCCACATCGCGCGGCAGACGCACCGCCTCGCTGTTACCACTCTTGAAGGTTCGACTGGTCACGATGGTCATGGGGCCCTCCGACGTCATCACTTAAATATACAATGACGGACGGGAATCGTCCCGAGCCGCGCGGCCTTCGAAGCCCCTAAAGGTCTGGTCTCCAGCGCCAAGACAAGGTCCGCCGCCTCTTGGACCCGGGACCTAGGCCAGAATCTGCAAACCGTGCTTCTGCACGATCGCCAGCAGCTTGAGCGCGGCCCCGCTGGGCTTCTTGGCGCCCGCCTCCCACTTCTCCACCGTGCTCTCACTGGTGTTGAGATAGCGCGCGAAGACCGGCTGGCTGACGTGGTTGCTTTCGCGCAGCTGCTTGATCTGGGCGGGCTCGATCATCGGCGGCGCGGTCAGGCACGTCGCGTCGAAGTCGCGCATCGTGGCCTTGTCGATCGTGCCGGCCCGGTGCATCCCGGCGACGGTGTCATGGATCGCCTCGAAGGCGTCGCTCCTAAATTTGCGCTTGGTCATGACAGATCTCCACAATCACCTTGGCGTCGGTCATGGCTTATATGTAGCACTTAGTGCTACCTTCTTCAACGGGCGGAGCATCGGCTTCATGACGGATCCAGACCGTCCACACTGATCAGGCATCGCTTTGCGACCTTCGCCTACCAGTTGCCGGCCTCCACACCCGGGCGATCCCTGCCGTTCAGGGCGCGCTCCTCCACGCCCCCGCTTGCCTCGCCCCGATTCCCACACCACCTTGAAGTGATGAGCGACCGTTACGCAGGCCTTGCGCCCTCCAAGCTCACTGCGGTGCTGGGGCCCACCAACACCGGCAAGACCCATCTGGCCGTCGAGCGCATGCTGGGCCACGGCTCGGGGATGATCGGCCTGCCGCTGCGGCTGCTGGCCCGCGAGATCTATGCCCGGATCGCCAAGCTGCGCGGCAAGGCCTCCGTCGCCCTGATCACCGGCGAGGAGAAGATCACCCCGCCGCGCGCCGTCTATTTCGTCTGCACCGTCGAGGCCATGCCCCTGGGCCGCGAGGTCGAGTTCCTGGCCATCGACGAGATCCAGCTGTGCGCCGATCCCGAGCGCGGCCACATCTTCACCCACCGCCTGCTGCACGCCCGGGGCAAGTTCGAGACCATGCTGCTGGGGGCCGGGACCATGGCCCCGCTGATCCGCCGCCTGCTGCCCGAGGCCGAGATCGTGTCACGCGAGCGGTTCTCCAACCTGTCCTATGCCGGCTCCAAGAAGCTGACCCGCCTGCCCCGGCGCAGCGCCGTGGTGGCCTTCTCGACCGACGCCGTCTACGCGATCGCCGAATTGATCCGTCGCCAGCGGGGCGGGGCGGCCGTGGTCATGGGCAGCTTGAGCCCCCGCACCCGCAACGCCCAGGTGGCCCTGTATCAAAGCGGCGAGGTCGACTTCCTGGTGGCCACCGACGCCATCGGCATGGGCCTGAACATGGATGTCGACCATGTGGCCTTCGCCGGTCTGCGCAAGTTCGACGGCGTGCGCACCCGCTGGCTGCACCCGCAGGAGGTGGGCCAGATCGCCGGCCGGGCCGGGCGCTACACCCGCGACGGCACCTTCGGGGTCACCGGCGACTGCGAGGAGATGGACGAGGATCTGGTCGAGAGCGTGGAGAGCCACCGGTTCGAGCCGATCATCGCCGCCGAGTGGCGTAATACGCGGCTGGATTTCGGCTCGCTGCCGCTGCTGCTGAAATCGCTGGGCCAGGGCCCGGGCCGCGCCGGCCTGACCCTATCCAACGAGGTGCTGGACGAGCGCACCCTGCGCAAGCTGTCGCAGCAGGACGACGTGATCGCTCGCTGCAAGGCCGACCGCTCGGCCCTGCTGCGGCTGTGGGACGTGTGCCAGACGCCCGACTTCCGCAAGACCACCGATGACGACCACCAGCGGATGGTCAAGACCCTGTTCGACGATCTGACCACCGGCAAGAAGCGGCTGCCCGAGGACTGGATCAGCAGCCAGTTCAAGGCCCTGGACCGCATCGACGGCGAGATCGACAGCCTGGCCGGGCGGCTGTCGGGGGTGCGCACCCTGTCCTATATCGCCAACCGCCAGGACTGGCTGGCCAATCCCGCCCACTGGCAGGGCCTGACCCGGCAGTTGGAAGACCGGATCAGCGATATCCTGCACGAAAAGCTGATGGCCCGGTTCATCGATCGGCGCACCAGCGTGCTGATGCGCCAACTGGGCGAGCGCGAGACCATGCTGGCCGGGGTCGGCCAGGACGGCGCGGTGACGGTCGAGGGCCATGTGGTGGGTCATCTGGCCGGCGTCACCTTCACCCCGGAAAAGGGGGCCAGCGCCCTGGAGGAAAAGGCCCTGCGCAACGCCGCCGTTCGCGCGGTGGGGCCCGAGATCGCCCGCCGGCTGGGGGCCCTGAGCGCCGAGCCGGACGACGCCTTCGCCCTCAGTCCCGACGGCGCGATCCTGTGGCGCGGCGAGATCGCCGGCGCCGTGCGCCCATCCCTGACGTCCGGGGGCCTGGAGCTGCTGTCGCCCCGGGCCCGGCTGCTGGGCGATCTGGGGCCCGAGGCCGTGCGCGAGCGGGCCGAGCGGCGGCTGGACGCCGTCCTGATCGCGCAGGCCGACCGCCATCTGGCCCCGCTGCGCAAGCTGGAACGGGCCTTGGCGGGCTCGGAGCTGCGCGGCCTGCCGCGCGGCCTGGCCCACCGGCTGCTGGAGGCCGCCGGGGTGCTGGACAAGCGCCCGGTCGACCCCGAACTGAAGGCCCTCAGCCAGGCCGAGCGTCGGACCCTGAAGGCGCTGGGCGTGCGCATCGGGGCGTTCAGCCTGTATCTGCCGGCCCTGCTGCGGGCCGAGGCCATCGCCTGCGCCCGGGCCCTGAGCTCGGGCGGCTGGCGCGGCGACCTGGCCCGGTTGGCCGCCCTGCCCTCGCCCGCCCCCTCGGCCCGCGACCTGGCCGCCAGCGGCCTGCGCGCGGTCGGGGCCTTCACCGTCCCGGTCGAGATGCTGGAGCGGCTGGACGACCTGCTGCGGGCCGAGCAACGCCCCGGCGGCGTGGTCTTGACCGACGCGGCGCTGGAGACCCTGGGCTGGACCGCGCCCCAGGCCGCGGCCGTGCTGCGCGCCCTGGACTATACCCCGGCCATCCGGCCCAAGGCCGGCGATCCGATCATCTGGAAGCGGCGCGGGGCGGCCAAGGTCGAGACCAAGGTCACGCCGCGCCCTGATTCGCCTTTCGCCGCCCTGGCCAAGCTCACCGAGCCGCCGCCGCGCCGCAAACGTCCTCACCGGCGGAAGGCCGCGCCGAAAGCCGCCGTGTCGTGAGCGAGGCCGGCCTCGAGGCCTGCCGCGCCGATGTCTGGCTGTGGCGCGCGCGGTTCTTCAAGACCCGGTCCATGGCCGGCCGCTTCGTCGAGGAAGGCCGCATCCGCCTGACCCGAGCCGGCGTCGAGAGCCGCGTCGACAAGCCGTCGCGAGCCCTGAAGGCCGGCGACGGGCTGGTGTTCGCCCTGGGCGGCCGGATCATCGCGGTGCGGGTGCTGGAGGCGGGCGAGCGACGCGGATCGGCGTCAGAGGCGCGGGCGCTGTATGAGGTTGTCGAGGGGTAGACTCGCCCCCTCCGCGCCTGCGGCGCTCCTCCCCCGGAGGGGGAAGATAAGGTCGGCTGGCTTCATCTTCCCCCTCCGGGGGAAGACGACCGCGAAGCGGTCCGTAGGGGGCAAGTCGGCGGTCCTACCGCCCAAACCCCTTCAAGAACCCCGGCACATCCGCCGCCGGCATCGGTCGGCTGAAGTGGTAGCCCTGGATCTGGTCGCAGCCATAGCTGATCAGCTTGTCCAGCTGGGCCTGGTCTTCGACGCCCTCGGCGACCACCTTCATGCCCATCGACGTGCCCAGGGTGATCACGGCCCTGACAATGGCCTCGTCCTCGGCGTTCTGGACGAAGGACTTGTCGATCTTCAGCCGGTCGATCGGGAACTGGCGCAGATTGGCCAGGCTGGCATAGCCGGTGCCGAAATCGTCCAGGGCGATCAGCACCCCGGCCTCGTGCAGCTGCTTGACCGTGTCGCTGACCAGGTCAGAGTCCCAGCCCATATATACGTTTTCCGTCACCTCGATGGTCAGGCGGTCGCAGGGCACGTTCCAGCGGGCCAGGCGCGCCTGGATCTCCTCGGCCAGTTGGCCGCTGCGGAACTGGGCGGCCGAGATGTTGACGGCGACGCGGCCGAAGGCGACCCCGTCGTCCAGCCAGGTCCGCATCTGCCGCAGCGCGGACTCGAAGGCGACGTCACCCAGCTTCAGCGACAGGTCCTGGTCCTCGAAAGCGACCATGAACCGGGCCGGCTCCAGGATGCCCTGTTCGGGATGGTCCCAGCGCATCAGGGCTTCGAAGCCGACGACGGCGCCTTCGCGGACATCGACCACCGGCTGGTAGAACAGCACGAACTCGCCGCTGGCCACGCCCTCGCGCACGTCGCGCAACAGCTCGATCCGCTGCTCCAGCTCCGAGCGCATCGAGGGCTGGAACATCACGCTGCGATTGCGGCCCGCGTCCTTGGCCCGATAGAGGGCGATGTCGGCGTTCTTGACCATGTGCGACGGGTCGGCGTCCGGATCGCCGTGCAGGGCCGCGCCGATGCTGGCGCTGACCGAAAAGCTGCGGCCGCCATGCTCGATGGGGCGACGCAGCAGGTCCTGCAGGGTCTGGATCGGCCGCAGCAGGTCGGCCTCGCCATGCAGGCCGCGCAGAATCACCGCGAACTCGTCGCCGCCCAGCCGGGCCACCGTATCGTCGGCGCGGAAGGCGTGGCGCAGCATCTCGGCCAGGCGCTTGAGCAGGGCGTCGCCGGCGTCGTGACCCAGGGTGTCGTTGATGTCCTTGAAATGATCGACGTCGATCATGATCAGGCCGAACATCTCGCCGAGCAGCTCCGAGGCGGTGACCGCTTCCTGGAACCGATGCTGGAACAGGGCCCGATTGGGCAGGTCCGTCAGGGTGTCCTTGAAGGCCAGGGTCTCGACCGCCTCGGTCTGCCGGCGCCGGTCGGTGATGTCCTTGAACAGATTGACCAGGCGTTCGGGCCGGCCGTCGGGGCCGACCAGCGTCTTGCTGGCCGAGCGCACCCAGGTCTCGACGTCGTCATCGCGATGGAGTCGGAACTCGTAGACGCCAGTCTCGCCCGGCTTGCGGGTAGCCACCAGGGCGGCCACGCGGTCGCGGTCGTCCGCGTGCACGATTTCCAGCGGATCAACCTTGAACCGGCACCAGGTCTCCAGGTCCGAGGTCGCGCCCGAGAACACCATTTCGCGGGTTTTCAGATCAAATTCGCGCACCAGCAGGCCGTCGAGGTCCAGAGCCATGCGCAGCCGCTGCTGATCGCGCTCGGCCCGCAAAATAGCGTCGGCATAGCCGGTGACGTCGCGCGCGGTGACCATCACCGCATAGGGCGC